>DBGGTD010000191.1:0-4411 GCA_051162585.1 Elainellaceae cyanobacterium | reverse complement strand
ATAGTAGAAACTCTTATTCTCTGTTTGGTCAAAGCGAACATCGTCAAAGACAAAAAATTCTGCTTCAGGTCCAAAATATGCAGTGTTGCCGATTCCCGTGCCTCTGAGATAATCGACTGCTTTGTAAGCGATCGCTCGTGGGCAACGCTCATACAGTTCACCTGTACGCGGCTCCTGAATCGTACAGATCAAACTCAACGTAGGCTCTGCCATGAAGGGATCGATCCAGGCTGATGTTGGATCAGGAACCATTGCCATATCAGATTCATTGATGGCTTTCCACCCTCGAATACTAGAACCATCAAATGGCACGCCATCTGTGAAACTGTCTGCATCAATTTGATCTTGATACACCGTCAGGTGCTGCCATGTTCCTGGCATATCAATGAATTTCAAATCGATCATTTGAATGCCTTCATCCTGAATTTTCTTCAGAACGTCTTCTGGGGTTTGCGTCATGAACTACTCCTTAATTTCTGAGCTGCTTCAAACCTATAGATTAAAACGCAATCGTTTTGACTAACCCGCAAATGGTCGAGGTTTTGATACTAAAGCCACAAAATCCAGCTATAAGAGGATTTTGAGTCACTGTATGTGGATTGAACTCGCCACACTGTAGACTAAGCTCTATAGATAAAGCAGTTTTGCTACACCTGAATCATCCTAGGAATAGGATTCAGCATATTTTGTATAGTAATTTACACAAATCCAATCGGTCGCCCCATTGGGAGTATCTAATGACCAAAATGGAGGGTTCACAAAAATTAATGGCAAGCTCCCGTCTGCATTCCGCCCAGAGGCGAATTTGAGTAATCCTCGCGTGATAAACTGAAGAGCAGTTCCAAGCTTGATTTGCAATGATTTGCAGGTTTGCTAAGGGATCAATCATTTTGCTCATTCACTCAACTTGTTTTACGACATACGTATTGATTGAGCCATAACAGATCGTTATAGAAAGAATCATCGGGAGACTGATGCATGCGAGACGCAGTAACAAGTCTGATCCAGAATTATGATGCTACTGGTCGATATCTCGACAGAGATGCCCTTGATCAGCTCAAATCTTACTTTAATACGGGGCTAGATCGAGTCCAAGCTGCCACCATTATTAATAGCGACGCAGCATCTATCGTGAAACAGGCTGCATCAAAGCTATTTGAAGACATTCCCGAACTCATCCGTCCAGGGGGTAATGCCTATACAACGCGACGATATGCCGCTTGCTTGCGAGATATGGATTACTATCTACGCTATGCGACCTATGCGCTTGTCGCTGGAAATATGGATGTTCTTGATGAAAGAGTGTTGCAGGGCTTGAGAGAGACCTATAATTCTTTAGGTGTTCCCATTGGGCCTACCGTAGTCGGCATTCAGATTATGAAGGGCATCGTAAAGGAGCAAGTTGGAGAAGCAGGTATGAGCGGCCTCGATTGGCTCGATCAGCCGTTTGATTATATGACTCGTGAATTGAGCGAGAAAAATTTATAGAGGCAGGTCCACTGGATTTTGCTCTCGCGGGTCTTAAAATTCCATCGAAATTTTTAGGAAGGATAGTACCTACTATCCTTCCTTTTTATAGGACATGACGTAGGCACGATGAGCTTGGATTAAACATGTCTGGACTGGATCCAAGGGGCTGATCCAGAAGCCTCATTCATGAGACGTCAGCTTCACAGGTGTGCGCGAATCTTAAATGAATAATCTCCGCCAGGTTCTAGTTGATAATCCCATCGCTCTAAAAATCGCCCCAACGGTTCTTTAATCAGTGCGCGTCCCAAAGAAGGTTGAACCGATAACTCTCCCCGTCGGAATCGCCATTGAAACTGCCACGCATAGTCATTTGCCATAACCTCTCCCTCAATCTTGCCTTGGTGCAAAGATTGATGAGTGATCCGGACGTAGGCTGTGGTTTCAGGCAGATGCTTGGAACTCACAGAGGTTTCACAGCTCTCTAACTAAATGACATCGAATCTGACTCCTCTAACGTTTGCGGGTGCAATCTGCATCAGGTTCGAATACCCACAATACCAGACCCTTAGGAACTCTCGTCAAGAGTACTCTGTTACCTTTTATCTTGAGTCGAGAGGCTCCTCGCCGTGCGCTTTCAACCGTTCTAAAAAACTTAACATAGCCATAATACTGGTTTTCATAGACGATTGCGCTGATAGGTCTTGGGATACCGGGCAAAATAATGTGGCATCGCTCAACGACTTTTTGCGCAAAAATCGGGGTTGGTTCATCAACATCGGCACTAAACTCAGAGTCTATCTGAGAACCCTTCGGCATTGTAACTACTCCTGCATTCATGTAGATGAGAACGGCTTTATATCAGAGTTCCCTGGATTGAACACAGTGCATCAATTAAGAGGAGGTATAGAGATATAGCGATCCTAAATCGCTTGCGAATTGTGTGTGGGCGGTGGGGCGGGCGGTGCCCGCCCCACCGCCCACAACCCATCTGGGATTGATATGGCTCTACGGGTTCAGGTTTGTGTGTAGAGTCCCGCGGCGCGGGGACTCTACACACATTCAACGTCCTAAAGCAAGAGCGCAGGGCTATATATGTAAGTTGCGGACAAGAATTAATGAGAAGACATATCTACCGAACGGCTGTTATAAATACTCATCGCTTTCGGGAGTCCTTGCTTGAGTCCTAGCTCGATTGCGTCCACGGCCATTTGAAGGACCTCACGGACAATTGCAGCTTCGTTCGGTGCAAACTTTCCGAGGACGTGAGAAATGACCTCTTTGCTCGAATCAGAGCTTGGGTCGTCTGGGTTGCCGATGCCAACGCGTAAACGCGGAAAGTTTTGAGTCCCAAGGTGAGCGATCGCCGACTTCATACCGTTATGCCCACCTGCAGATCCCGATAATCTAAGCCGCATCTTACCGACAGGTAATGCCATTTCGTCATACACAATCAAGACCGACTCAGGCGGGAGCTTGAACCAATCAACAACCGCACGAATTGACTGCCCTGATCGATTCATATAGGTCAACGGTTTCAACAGGCAAATTTTTTGGCGATGCGGCCCTTGTCCTTCGCCAAAAAACCCCTGAAATTTGCGATTTTCAGATAAGTCGATGAGCCATGACCGAGCCAACTCATCGATCACCTCAAACCCAATATTGTGTCGTGTTCTGCTGTACTTAGGTCCTGGATTGCCCAAGCCAACTACGAGCTGAGGTGTAATCAGCTCAGAAGACAGATCGGAAGCCATTATCAAGGTGCCCGACTATTCAAATCTACTACTGTACTCTTCGCCATCGAGTCCAGCGCGCGCTAACTAACAGCTTCTTCTTGAGGCTCTTGAGCAACTGGCTCATCCGATGGTTCGTAATCTGACTCAGCTACATCATCTTCGTCATTCACCTCGGGTTCGCTATCAGACTCCGATTTTGCTGAAGAGGCTTCTTTTGATGCCTCCAGAGCCTTGGGTTCAGAAGGCTCAATCTTTGCGTCCATAGAAGTCTTTACACTCTTTTCAATCTGTTCCGCTTCCTTCTTAAATTCGTTCTCAAATTCTTTAGACGCATCTTGAAAACTTCGAATCGCTTTGCCTACACTACGACCGATTTCTGGCAGCTTTTTGGGTCCAAAAATCAGTAAAGCTACCACAAAAATCAAAATCATTTCGGGCAGACCAATGCCAAAAAAATTCATAATATTCTCCCCGAACACACAAAAACCCCGGACAAGCCGGGGCATACCGGCTATATAGCCAGACGCTCTACTATCCTAAACTCGACCAATCTACGTTGAGATTTTCAAGGATGAGTGAGGAGTTGTAGATTTGCAAAATAATCAGCAAAAAGACGAAGAACAAAAGCATGAACACAGCCATTAGCGGAGTGGTGCCCCAACCTGGTGCGACCTTACCATACTCTGAGTTCAAAGGTCTGAGAATATCTCCCAATCGAGTCTGTTGTGCCATGGGTGACCTACAAAATCGCTACACTTTAACGTTCCGTAATATTATAAAGGAAGAGGATTACAAAATTGATAATGACTATGGATACCGCAACAGTTTTTAGTATTTCGATTGGGGTCGGGCTCATTGCGATCACGGCAGTGGCAATCTACACCTCCTTTGGGCCACCATCTAGAGAGTTGAGCGATCCCTTTGAAGATCATGAAGATTGAGACCATCTTCAGCCGTTACGACCATTCTTCGTGTCCTCGATGCTAGAAGCTGGCGTGAGTTGCATGCTTATAGAGGCGATCGCACAGGGGCCAATAAACAGCGTCGATGAATCTGAGAACTTTTGGGCCGCTTGGGTATGAGCGTCTAGAAGATTAACCCACTGAACGTCTCCCAAATGATTGGAAGTCTGCTTCAGCAATGTTTTTTGGAATAGTGTCGGAATATCAACAATCGCATTATTTCCATGACATTCATAGAAGCGTATG
>DBGGTD010000190.1:0-5857 GCA_051162585.1 Elainellaceae cyanobacterium | reverse complement strand
TTGCCACACTTAACACCTGCAATCCTCGACAAATGCCTAAAATTGCAACATTCGATCGAAGGGCTGCTGCCGCGAGTGCAAGTTCTGCGGTATCTCTCTCAGAATCAACTTTATAAATTTCTGGATGAGATATCCCCTCATAGCATTTAGGTTCAATATCGCCACCTCCCGTGAAAACAAGCCCATCGACCTGGTGAATAATTGCCTCGTGGTAAACCTTCCCAGGAGGCAACAAAAGAGGCAGCCCGCCTGCCTGATAAATAGCATCTACATAGTCTGCAAGCAGGCAAAATTCGCCAGTTGGGCTCCGACCCAACGTAGTAATACCGATTACAGGTGGATTTAAAAGGCTAGTCATGAATCAATTTAGAACCGAATCAATGTGATTTAGCTGTAGAGTTCTGTTGGCTAAACGTAGCTCCCATTGTACGAACACATATCCATCATGATGGAAGCATGTTGAAGTTTGTGATGATTTCACCATATTAATGAGGGTTAACCAATCCAAACCGTCTACGAGAATCTCCGAGGCAGATTACTGCGAATGTGGGGACTTGACGAGAACGATACTTCGATTAGACACTAAGTCACATATAGCAATCCCAGATGGGTTGTGAGCGGTAGGCAGGGGCCGCCTGCCCTACCGCTCACACACAATTCACAAGCGATCTAGGATCGCTATAGTATCCACCACCGAATAGAAAAATCGTGCTGGCTGCACTACTTATTATTATTTTTGGCTTAATGCCTTCCCTCATTTCAATCTGGGTGATGCGTCAAGTTGATGCAAGAGCGCAAGCGAGATTGAGACTAGCCATGGATGCTATTGCTTTACGAGGGGCCTGTAATCTTAGATTTGCTCCTGACCAGCACTATGTTCAAGGGGTCGGACATATTATTGGGGATATCACCTGTCGATTTAATGCTCGATCTAGCTATATTCGCTGTGCAGTGAATCCTATGGGACCTTGCCAGGATTGTTCTCACTACGAACCTAAAGAAATTAATGGGCAAGCAACATCGTAGAAATTTTTAAATCAGACAGATATCACTTCATCGTTATCGCTTTTAGAGGGGAGATTGACGGCCAAATTTTAAGTTTTGGTGCGTATCTGTGAAGATTTAGACGTCATTACTATTCAGAATAAATTTGAGTTCTTTGAGTTAAAAACTTATAACAAACTTCTCTTTTGTCTCGCTATTCATCGATCATAACTGTCAATAAATGATTGATTTAGGCCATTCATCGAGAGCGGGTTGGTTATATTAAGCACATCAAATGTGTCTATTAATATCCGTGAAATCTCTATACGACATCGTTTCTTGATACAGAGTCTGTTGTACTCCATTCGGCAAAATGTAGGCTAAGTATCCACCGAATTCAATTCTATGAATGTGGCTTTCATGGCTAGTTTATCTTACAAAGCTGAATCGATTCATATGGCAGTATGCGCTTGAATTAAGCACGATGGCGCAGATCGGGCTGCACACTATCTTGTTCTGCACACAAGACGCAAATTACTATATATAGCGTCTTCCAAATCAGAATGTAGAAGATAGTGTGTAGCAAACCGAGCGCTGCGAATCCGTTGAATTCATACAGTCTAAGGTGAAAAGAAGAAACCGTATATTTGCGTGATCGAGCATATTAAGCATTGATTTAAAGTCATCATGAAGGTAACTTAAATCCTCACAAAGGCTTCACATGTTACCGCTGATCTGATTGAGGGACTAATGCTATGTTCAAAATATCCAGCAGTCTTAATCAATCATGATTGGCCTTTATACCTACTCGTCAGACCAACATTGAATTAGCAGAAAAAATTTAGCCCCAATTTAATAAATATTCAGCTGATTAGCGGATTTAATCCATTTTTTGGGGATGCTAATTTAAGCGATATGTAGTTCCGATAATATCTAGCATTTCCAATGCTGAATCTCACTTATCCATATTGATGTGACGCGTCAGAGTGAGGTGAGTTATGTCATTCGTTCCACTATGAAATCATTTTCTATCCCAGTGCAAGTAGGTACTGTTTTCCCAGATGAAGTCTAATCCTTTAGAGAATCAGCCAGCCAAGCCGGAAATCGGAATTTATGACTGCGAAGTGCACCTCAAGTTTAAGCTGATCGAGGACAAGAGCGTACTGAGCGATCGCGATCGCCTTCTTGAGATGTTGCTCGACGCGTTTTCTTGCGGTGCTGATGAATATTTAGAACCTATCCAAGTGCATGTTACTGCTCAAGAAATTTCCGAAACCGAAGCGTCAGCTCGAATGCGTCGTCAGGTGATTCGGTTACGCAACTCAAGCAAACTCTCTTAATGGGAGATCATGATAATTCAGTACAGATTGAGAGACAGGCTCAACAGAATATCGCGCCTGTATTGAGGCGTAACTCTATTCGTTGACGCTAAAATTCTGTCAGTCCGTTTGAATTGCCATTCATTATCTGTTCCCATGTCTAACTCTCGCCAATCGCCACATCATTCGCCTGCGCCCATTGCTCCCAAACAGCCTAAAATTCTTGAAACTCATGGCGATCGCACCATTGATGAGTATTATTGGATGCGCGATCGCGATAATCCGGCTGTGCTTGAATATCTCAAAGCCGAGAATGCCTATACGGCCTCTCGAATGCAACATACTGAAATGCTGCAAGAGCAGCTTTATGAGGAGATGTTGGGGCGTATTCAGGAAACAGATTTATCAGTCCCCTATCGCCATGGTGATTACTTTTATTACAGCCGCACCGAGGAAGGCAAAGCTTACGGGATTTTCTGCCGTAAATCGGGGAGTTTAGATGCCGATGAGGAAATCTTATTAGACAGCAACCAGCTTGCTGACGGCGAAGAGTTCTTTAGTTTGGGTGACGTTGAGGTTAGTCCTGATCATCAGCGATTGGCCTATTCTACCGACACTAATGGGTCAGAGCGATATGCCCTCGTCTTTAAGGATCTCAAAACCGGAGAGCATTTTTCAGAACACATTGCCGACGTCAGTGGTGTGGTATGGGCAAATGATAACCAGACGCTCTTCTATCTGCGAATTGATGCGGCAAACCGCCCCTTTCAACTCTGGCGACATCGCTTAGACACTGATCCCAGCCATGACACGCTGATCTACGAAGAACCGGATGAGGGGTTTTATCTCGACATTAGCCGGAGTCGTAGCAATGCGTATCTTTTTTTATCGGCGGATAGTAAAATCACGTCCGAAGTCAGGGTTTTAGACGCAAATCAGCCAGAGGGTGAATTTCAGATAATTCAGCCTCGCCAGTATGGAGTTGAATATTCTGTCGACCATCATCCAGGGCTAGATGATCCGTCCACTAGTCGGTTTTATATCGTCACTAACGAAGATGCCATTAATTTTAAGCTAATGGTAACGCCCGTCTCTGCGCTGGGCAAAGACAACTGGGAGACTGTCATTCCTCATCGAGAGGACGTCATGCTCAACCGGGTCGGAGTCTTTGCTAATCATTTGGCAATTCATGAGCGAGAAAAAGGGCTGCCAATCCTTCGCATTCAAACGCTTTCAACCGGCGAAACAACAACTATCGATTTTCCAGAACCCGCCTACGAGGTGTATCCGGGGTTTATGCCGGAGTTTGATACGCGGATGCTGCGTTTTACCTACAGTTCTCTAACGACACCCTCGTCTGTGTTTGACTACGACATGGACACTCACGAACGGGAGTTGAAGAAAGAAACTCCCGTTTTGGGAGGATATGACCGAACTCAGTATGCGAGTGAACGGCTGATGGCGATCGCTCACGATGGGACTCAAGTGCCTATCTCCCTCGTTTACAAAAAAGGTGTGGAGCAGAATGGTGATAATCCTCTGTTTCTAGTAGGGTATGGTTCCTATGGATATCCCTATCCGGCAACATTCTCATCAACTCGGCTTTCATTGCTGGATCGAGGGGTTGTTTGTGCGATCGCTCATATTCGTGGCGGTGGGGAAATGGGGCGCAAATGGTATGAAGAGGGCAAGTTTCTTCATAAACGAAATACATTTACCGATTTTATTGCCTGTGCTGAATATCTGATTAAGCAAGATTGGACGAGTTCAAACCGTCTCGTTATTTCTGGCGGGAGCGCAGGTGGGCTGTTGATTGGAGCAGTGCTCAACCTGCGTTCTGATCTGTTTCAAGGGGCGATCGCGGATGTGCCGTTTGTGGATGTGGTGACGACGATTCTCGACCCGACGCTGCCGTTGTCGGTGATGGAATGGGATGAATGGGGCAACCCCAATGACAAAATTTATTACGACTACATGAAGTCGTATTCGCCCTATAACAACGTAAAGGCTCAAGACTATCCTCATCTGCTGATTACCGCAGGCTTAAACGACCCCAGAGTGTCGTATTGGGAACCTGCAAAGTGGGCTGCAAAGCTGCGCGACCTCAAAACCGACCAGAATCGCTTGCTGTTGAAAACGAATTTAGATGCGGGGCACGCGGGCGCGTCTGGACGATATGGTCGGTTGAAGGAAATTGCATTTAGGTATGCATTCGCTTTGGATTGTTTGGGGCTTGCCTAAAAACGATTTCGAGAGGTAACTCAAGTATTGCAATTCCAGATGGGTTGTGAGCGGTAGACATTCATAGACGCCTATGGTTCGTGTGAGAGCACCAGACCTTCCTCAGACTGGCTCTTGGTTGAATTGTGATCAATCTGTATCGCTAAAAGACCTACGGGGATACGTCGTTATTCTCGATTTTTGGACGTATAGCTGTATTAACTGCCTGCACGTTATTCCTGATGTCAGGTATTTAGAACAAAAATACGGCGATCGCCTCGTCGTCATCGGCATTCATACCGCAAAGTTTGACCATGAGCACGATTTAGAGAGTGTTCGGCAGGCAATTGCCCGGTATGGAATTATGCATCCCGTGGTGGTAGATAGCGATCGCCACGTTTGGGAGCAGTATGCGGTGCGGGCATGGCCCACCTTTGTGGTGATTGATCCGATGGGGTATGTTGTTGCCACGATTTCGGGAGAAGGGCAACGCGAGAATTTAGATCGCTTAATTCAGCAACTTATTGCCGATTTGGCTAAAAATGGGGCTAAAAATGGGGCCGAAAATAGGACGTTAGATACTTCATCGGTGTCGTTATCTCCGCAATCTCCAGCTTTGCACACATCGCCTTTGGCATTTCCAGGCAATGTTGTCGCGGATGCCGAACTGGATACGCTCTTCATTGCCGATACTCAGCATCATCGGATTGTCATCACCACGCTAAATGGGACACTCAAGAGCGTCATCGGCACCGGAATCGCTGGATGGCGTGATGGCGATTATGAAACAGCGCAGTTTTCCTCGCCGCAAGGATTAGCAATTGATCGGCAAACACTTTATGTTGCAGATACTGGCAATCATCTGATCCGTCACATTGATCGATCGCAGCAGCACGTTAGCACGATAGCGGGTACTGGAGTTCAAAGTCGGTGGCTATTTCCGCATGGCGGCAAGGCACTCGATGTAGATCTAAATTCTCCGTGGGATTTGGTAATAGTGGATGTAGTGATGTATGTCGCAATGGCAGGAGCGCATCAAATCTGGGCAATTGACCGTGACGGGACGAGTCAAACATTCATCGGCACGGGAGCAGAATTTTGTGTTGATGGAACACGTGATACTGCTGCATTTGCTCAACCGAGCGGGACTACTACCGACGGAAACGACCTGTTTGTAGTAGATAGTGAAACAAGTTCAGTTCGCCGAATTAGACGAGGAGAAAGTCCGACTGCTGATACGGTTTGCGGCAGTGGTCAGCTATTTGAATTTGGCGATCGCGATGGGATTGGGTCAAATGTGCGCTTGCAACACTGTTTGGGACTAACCTATGGAG
>DBGGTD010000189.1:0-3087 GCA_051162585.1 Elainellaceae cyanobacterium | reverse complement strand
ATATGAGGGTTTAGCTACCTAAGAGGCGGTTTTGGCTGTTCCCTTACGGGAAATGTACCATGTCACGACTCCCCCTGAGATCGCTAAAGCGGCTAATCCTAAAAACACTGCTTGCAGTCCAACAAAATTTTCGGCAACGCCCGCCAACGCTAACGGGAGACTCAGCGCGATGTTGACCGCATTGTTTTGTAAGCCAAATACCTTACCTCGCATTGCTTCAGGAGTCTCTGCCTGAATAGTCGTCTGCATTGGAATACCCACCAGTGCAGCAAAACTACCCATCAGCATGATGCACCCCAGCGCGGGGAAAAGTCTTTCAGTAAAAAATGATAGGCTGATCAGACAGACTGAAATGCCAATCGACCCTAAGAGACTCAGTTGGTTGCGAGAGAATCGTTGACAAAACTGACCAATCAGCGCCGCGCCGATCGCCATTCCGACTCCAGCCGCCGCCAAGAGAAAGCCAAACTGGTCAGAGTCGATGGCCGGCATGATCTCGGCAAGGCGTACGGCAAGGACTGCAAGCGCTGCAAAAATTGAGAATAGGATCACCAACTGCACCAATGCTGCGCGGACTCGGCCTTGTTGCCCCAAATATTTCAACCCGTCTCGGATATCTTGAAACACATGGGCATGTTCTTTGTCGAGATGCGTTCCCTTCTCTTGCGGACGAACGAATAGCAGCAACATCCCCGCGATGCCGTACCCGAGCCCGACCAGCAATTCTTGACCAATGCCGACGGCTGTTCCCAATTTTTCCATGACAGTGTTGGCGATCGCCAACAGGGGTTCTCCCAACGCAAATCCAATAATGACCGATGCCATCATCGTCGTGGTGTAGAGCGAGTTTGCCGATAGCAGGTGCTTACGCTTGACCAGGAGAGGGATTGCCGCTTGTTCTGCGGGTGCGAAAAACTGAGTCAGCGTCGACACCCAAAACGTCACCGCCAACAGCATAAAAAAGCCAACAGGCAAGCCTGCAAAGGGTGCCCAGCCTTGGGAAATCCAAAGGAGAGGCGGCAACGCTAGCACCAGCACGCCT
The DNA here is from genome assembly GCA_051162585.1 of Elainellaceae cyanobacterium. Lineage (GTDB taxonomy): Bacteria > Cyanobacteriota > Cyanobacteriia > CAZCXK01 > CAZCXK01 > DBGGTD01. The sequence goes on along the minus strand of DBGGTD010000189.1, from coordinate 2,045 downwards.
CGCAGCAGATTGGTTGAGACGAGCACCAGTTTTTTAGGCCATCGATCGACAAACACGCCGGCAATTGAACCAAATAAAACAGCCGGGATCGTAAAGACAATCATCAGAGCTGACACCCAGCCGCTAATCGTTTGCCCTTCCGCCTGAAATCGACTGGCAATCAGCCCGATCATCAATACCAGGTAGACTTTATCTGCCAGTTGAGAAAAGACTTGCCCGCTCCAGAGCACCAAAAAATTCCAATTTTTTAATACTGGCCAGAACCCCTGTTCAAATTCTTCATTCGTGTCAAAGTCAGTCGGTGTGGGGGTGTTGCCGTTGCCGTTATCATGATCGTGATCATGGCTGGGCAATCCTACGCCATCTGGTGTCGCTTGCACATCGCTGGGCTGGGCTTGATTATCATCCACGTATTCTGTCAGGTCTAAGCGCTCGGCATCCGTCTTTTGATGAGAGGATTGGGGTGACGATTTCGACACACCCGGCTCACATTCAGCAGATTCTTGGGGGAGAGCAGATAGGTCTGATGTCTCAGACTTGCTATTTTCTTCTAATCGAGACGTCGTATCGCCTGGGCGCGATCGCCCAGTCGTTTCAGACAGGAATAGAGCATCGTCTTGGGTTCTGCCAACCGCTCCTGGCAATGCGTTAGTGATCTTGTTTTGTGTGATGTTGCGACTCGGTTCAAGCTCACTAAGCAGTGGCTTACAGGGTTGCAGGTCAGAATCAAATAATTCCATACGTATGGATCACGATGACTTTAACAAAGGCGTAAAGCAGGTTTCGATTAGGGCTGCCGAGCGAATTGGGCGCTCTAGGTGATACTGGGCATAGTGCCTTAGAGTTCGCTCTATCGAAAGCCATACCTCAATTGGTTCTGCTGAATTGGGCGGTATATGAGACGACACCTCGTCCTCTCGGCTCAAATCAGCCCCGCAAAGTTCTCCATCGAGTTGCGGCAGGTGAGGATTGGCTAATTGTTGAAATAGGGCTAGCTCGGTTGCATTGAGTAAAATGCATAATTCTGGAGCCTTAGCCTGAGCGCGATGTCGGGGTCGCCGTTCAGGTTGATCTGAATAGCGGTGCCCATGATTTACAGCGTACTTGGAAATGGCGATCGCTTTATTAACGTCAGACACCTTGCCGGTGTCTAATTCACCATTACCAGATGGCGGAGAGTAATCCAATGGGGTTGAGTGAGGTTTTGTATATCCCTCTGATGCCAGCCGCTCTAGCTCAGATAATTGAACCGTTCCTCCGGCTGCAGCACTAAAGCCAATCCGCCAGTCCTGGTTTGAGAAATCTGGAACGACGGGCTGCTGCGTCACACAGCACACTTGAACTTGGGGAGCTAGCCCAGCAACCACAAGCAAGTGAAAGACGGCGTGAACTAAACATGCCAACGTCAGCGACTGCGGCTGCTTGACTAAGCGCCTCAGATGTTCGCAAACCAATGCAAACAGCTCGGCTTGCGGTTGCTGGCTTAAAGCCTGACATAACGCCACCTCTGCCAGATATTGGCTCGCAGTTAACGTTCCCAGATCTTGGCTGAGATTTGGGAAGGATTCTAAACCCTCCGCTTGTACAATTTTATCGAGGCTACGCCCCTTTGCAATCAATAGTTCATTGACGGCAAATAAACTACTCCGCCCACGCAAAGACGATTTATGTTTTCGAGCCCCCGGTGCCACAGCGCGAATGAGCCCCTGCTCAGGAGTTAGCACCGTCAACAGGCGATCGCTTTCTCCAAGAGGGATGCTTTTAAGATTAATGCCAGTAACTTTATAGGTTCCGCTCATGATTGGGCTTTAGCACGATGGGCACGGGAGAACAGCGAGGCAACAGAGCCTATAACTCATGCCCCAACATTCAAAGCGTATCACCAGTTCTCGTTGCCGCATGGCAATTTCTAGTTCTCCTCATCGTTTGCTGATCTGCGTTTTCCCATCTCTTCACGCTGGCGAATCAAATCAGGGCCGCGTGACGTCCCCAACCGGGTTGCGCCTGCCACAATCAACTCGATCGCCTGCTCTGCAGTGCCGATA
>DBGGTD010000188.1:0-4074 GCA_051162585.1 Elainellaceae cyanobacterium | reverse complement strand
ATCAATGGCATCGCGCGATCGCCTGGTTCGAGAGCGGCATCGGGGCGATCGCCCTTAATGATATCGCCCGCATGTTTCGCAGCCGTCAAACGATTCTTATCTTTATCGTGGCACCGCTGCTGTATATCGCCATCTATGGGCTAGCACTCAATCCAGATGTGCAAAATATCAAATTAGGAGTCGTGGATTATTCGAATACTCCTGCTAGTCGCGAACTGATTTCTACTTTTGTCGAGAATCGGATCTTTGCTTTTGAAGCAAGCCTGCAGAACCAGTCGCACCTGGAGCAGAGTATCGAACACGGACGAATTGCCACCGGATTAGTGATTCCGCCAGACTTTGAGCGATCGCTTCAAAACCAAACCGCCCAAAACCAAACCGCTACAGTTCAAGTGTTAATGGATGGCGTGAATGCAAACACAACTGGGATTCTCAATGGATATGTGCAGCAACTTGTGAATCACTACAGCGAGACCTATCATCCACCGGGAAGTTCTCCTATTGCTGAAACAGGGACTCAGGCGATCGCCCTGTCCACGGCGATTCTCTATAACCCTGGACTCGTGAGCAGTTGGTATTTTATTCCGGGGGTGTTAACGGTCATTCTGCTGGGGGTGAGCGTCCTCTCTGCTGCCACAGCGATGACGATCGAGAAGGAACAGGGATCATTCGATCAGCTAATTATGACGCCGATTACCCCATTGGAACTGCTGATCGGTAAGCTGCTGCCGCTGTTCGTCCTCATGCTATTCGTCGTTGCACTATCACTCGGATTTGCCGGGTTTGCCTTTCATCTTCCCATTCGGGGCAGTATTCTGCTGGTGATGATCGTATCGGGATTATTCATTCTCATTGGGCTAGGAATTGGTTTGCTATTAGGCATCCTGTCTCAGAATTTCTTACAAGCCTATTTGCTATCTTTCTTTCTGACTGTGCCGATGATTCAACTATCAGGGACCTATACCCCGATTGAAAGTATGCCCCGGCTATTTCAGCACGTTTCTCAGCTCAATCCTCTGCGCCACTATGTGGTGATGATTCGGCATCTATTGCTGAAAGGGACGAGTATCGAACCCCTTTTACCTCACTTTGTCATACTTTGTTTCAGTATTGTGATCTTGGCGATCGCCATTCACGCTGGGCTAAACCAGTCTATTGAGCGAGAATGACCTAATGGTAAGCACCTTAGCGTTGCTGCATCTTACTCCCTAACTTTTCTGTATCGATTCAATTTACTTCTCGTCCTATAAAAGAAGCAGATAGAAAGTAAGAGGTTTTCCCATGAAGAAGATTGTCATCATCGGAGCAGGCCCCTGTGGAGTGTTACTCGCACATTATTTACTTCGACGCAGTGCTAACTACCAGGTTGAAATTTACGATCGCCGCGACGATCCTCGTCACGTTGAATTTCCCACCCATAGAAGTCATAGCATCAATCTTGGTAAGCGCGGACTCGCTGCCCTGAGCGCTATTGAGGGATTGGAGCCAGCCATACGAGCCAAAGGGATTATGAGTGGGGGGCGAGTGCTTCATTTTAAGAACGGTAAAACAGTCTCGATGCAAAAGCGATCAAAACGTTTGAGTATCAATCGCAATGCACTGGTAATTGCGATGCTATCTAAGTTGATAGAAATTTATGATGAAAGTCGATTGAGGCTGCATTTCAACTGCAAATATATCAGGACAGACTTTACCTCTCAAACCATTACGTTTCAACACGTGCATCATGGATGCTCTACTTCAACCCAGTTTGAGACGACATACGATGTCCTTGTCGGTGCAGACGGCGTCAACTCAGCCGTGCGAGAGCAGTTGCAACTGACGCCAGGATTCGAAATGGAACGAGTGAGGCTTCCCTGGATCTATAAAACATTGACATTACGATTTGGTGAACAGCACAATGAGATTCGGGTTGCACCCCGGAATGCACATATATGGAAACTCAGTCTTTTCAGCATATTTACAGCAATTCCTCGACCGGATAATTCGTTTAGTTGCGTCATTGGATTTCATAAAAATCATAACCCGCTGCTTGGTCTTTCTACTCCCCACGATGTCTTGACGTTCTTCCATCAGCAGATCGGATCTGCCAGCCAACTCATTACCTTATCTGAAGCTGAAGCCTTCTTTGATAAGCCCTTCTCGACGATTTCAGCAATCCGCTGCAATCGCTATCATCAGGGCGATCGCGTCATCATTCTAGGAGATGCCGCTCATGCTATATCTCCACTGATTGGGCAAGGCTGCAATTCATCGCTAGAAGATGTCGCCATTTTAGATCGCCTGCTCGACGAGTATGCCGATGACTGGGCTCAGGTACTTCCGCAATTTAGTCGCCGTCGTCAACCTGATGCAGAGGCGTTGTTTCAACTCAGTAACTATACTGTGCCGATTTCAAGACGATTATGGATTGAGTTGTTGCTGAAAACCCATGCCCAGTCATTCTTGCATCATCGTTTCCCCAAATTGGTTGCTCCCTCTCTTCTCGACTCAATCTCTGGAACGACTCTGCCCTACTCTGCAATCCTCAACCGCTATCAAGGTTGGATTGACCGCGTGAAGCAATCGAATGAGTATGTTTTGTCACATGATATTTCAGCTCATCAACCCCTGCATCAGACGCGTTGGAGCCAAGGAATGCTGTCCTAATTAAGCCCGTGACAATTGCCGTTGGCGGCGTTTGATCATTAATGCAATCCAACGTCTCCAGGTGTTGAAGGCATCGTCATCGGGTTCTGTCTGTTGCCAGGATGCTCGCGCCATGATGCGGTCAAACCAGGCTGCGATCGCTGGATGCCCTGCAAAGCCGACTCCAAGGCGATGCAGCAACGGCAGGGTTGCACCTGCTGTCACATCGGCTAATGATAGATGCTCTCCACCAAAATAAGCGGCGTCGCCGAGCTGTTCCGTCAAGAAATCAAGGACGTTTGTAACGTGCTGAATAATCGCCTGATCAGATTCAGGATTTTCTCCTACCCTGACCAATGCAGCCAGTTTGGGCGTGAGTTCGTGGATCGTCACCATCTGGACCATTCGCATTCGAGCGATCGCCTGTGGATTTTGTGGCACCAATGATGGAACCGGATACGTTGCCTCTAAGTAGTCTAGAATTGCTAGAGATTCAATAATTCGAAAGTCGCCATCCACCACCACTGGGACATGATGGAATGGATTGAGCGACAGGAATTCGGGCCTGAGTTGTTCTCCATTGAGGTTAACTACGACTGGCTTGAAGGGGATATCTTTTTCGAGGAGCGCAATCCAGACTCGACGGGCAATCGGTGATAGCGGATGGTAGTAAAACGTCAGCATCAATGTTTCCTGGTACTGTTTGGTAGGCCCTCAGAAAATTAAGACCGATTGGTCTTTTTTAGATTAAAAAAATAGATCCTTATTTCTTAGTTCGAGACACTTGCAACGTGTCTACATAGTGATCAAGATGCTCTGTTGCTCGTTGTAAATGAATGCGATCGCCATACAATTTTGTCATCATCAGCGCCCCCTCCAGCGTCGAAATTAAAATCGTCGCCACACAATCTGGATTGATGCCAGGCTGAATTTCTCCCCTATCTATCCCCTTCTGCACCACTCGATGAATCAAGGTCCGCCAATCATACATGGCGCGTTGCGTCCGCTCTCGCAGAGCCGGATGGGCGTCATCGCTTTCAACAGCAGTGTTGAGGATTGGACAACCTCCCTTCAAAGAAATTTCATCGAGAGCTGTTGAGAAGGCACGAGTGATGGCGTTGAGGCGGGCGATCGCCCCTCGCGTTCCCTTCACCGCCTGAACATATCGCTGACTGACCTGTTCGATGGCAAAATCAAAGGCGGCGATCGCTAATTCATCTTTGCTAGCAAAGTGGTTATAGATCCCCCCCTTCTTCATCCCCGTTGCCTGCATGATGTCAGACATCGACGACCCCGCATAGCCATATTGGTTAAACAGGTCGGCGGCTTGCTGAATGATTCGGGCTTTTGTTTCCTCAGCTTTGGACATTTTAAAGAAACCGTTCGGTCTGTTTGTCAGAATAGTCGATCAGTCCCGAAAAGACAAGTAGGACTTAAGTCCATTAG
>DBGGTD010000187.1:0-2910 GCA_051162585.1 Elainellaceae cyanobacterium | reverse complement strand
ATACTCAACGGGTCAGATGCAATTTGCAATTTGAATTCTTCGGATGGTTTGATCCCACTCTAAAATATAAAAATTGTAGATCTCGAATCCTAATTAGATTGCATGGATATCAAAGAGTTTTTTGAACAAAGTTGTGGAAAGTGGTTTTCTCAGCGAACGAGCCAACATTTGGCGTTTAATCAGTCAGAGTGGGGCAAATCTGACCTTTGGGTCGAATTACTCCCGGCATCTGATTCAATTGTGATTCAAATGTGTGAGCAGCAAACCATTGATCCTACATCGGCTGCCTGTGGCGTTCGTGTAACGTGGGAAGGGTTTGTCGGGCAAGACCCCGATAAGCAATTGGGTGTAACGGTGCTTGTGCCCATTGAGGATGCCGAGCAACCCAATCAAGGAATGCTGCTTCGCAAAACTTTGCGCCCCCACGATTCAACAGCGACGGGGCGATATATTCTTGCAGCCGATGATATCCTGACGTTGACGACCGAATACGATGGCATGTTCTCCGAGGAACGGCTGTGGTTTGCCAGCCCAAATTTGAGACTGCGATCGAGTATTCTCAAGCGCCAAGACGATTTTTGCACCGCTTCGTTCTGTTCTGAAATTCGGCTCGGAGATGCGAATGCTAAACCTCCGGCCAGCAGTACAACGACGCGCAGTTGGCGCTAACGCATTGATGTGACTGGAAAACCGACGTGCAATGGGGTCAAGCGGCATCAATCAGCATCACGATTTTTTCTAGAACCCGATTCACTCATGATCGCTAAGCGAGAAGCCTGAGCATTGGCGTCGCGATGGTCGAGGACTGCCTTTAGCTTGCTATAGAGTCGATTGCTTCCAGGGGTTGGCACAAACTGGTGAATAGGCGACTGGGGTGACTGAGGCGACTGCCCCAATTGCCCCTTAGACCATGTAAGTAATTCTGCCGCGTCAGTGTCTAGTTCATCGGGAGGTCTAAACGGCTCAATGGGCGACTCCGCTGATAATAGTTCGACGGTTTCAGGCTCAGTGCGATCGCCTTCATGATATCGGGGAGAACGAAATTCAAACGGCAGCAATGAATCAGGCAAATCATCCGATGGTTTATCTTCCAGATCATCAGATGTTGTTTGATCGATGGTCGTACCCGTTTGATCAAACTTTCTATTATCTAGAGGCGTGACCGTCGGTTCAGCTTGGAGAGAATCAAAATGATTTTTCGTAGACTCGGCATTGGATACTCGATCGTCGCAACTAACCGCAGTTTCTGACGCGTGTCCGCAAACCATGCGTTCAAATTCACCATTAAAGTGATGAAGAGGTCGCCCGCGTCGATACCACAGGGTTAAGATTTGTTCAACTGATATCGCTTTGTAACGCCCTTGATAGAGTGCCTCAACCACAGCCGGCTGAAGCCACTCCGATGGATAATATTTGAGCCAATGATCAACGATATGCTCAACCGTATGTCCACCCAAATCAAAACTATAGCGACTCATTAGATGGGTTGCTATTTCACGGGGGGGTAAGCTTTTTGGCAGTTCTCCCATAATTCGACAGTCGCAATAAATTTATTTTCTATTCAAATTCGGCAGTTTCTCTTAACAAATTATTTCGTCACAGGTATCCTCTTTTTCGGACAGAAATAGAAAACTACACCCAATCTCATGTTAATTAAAGCAATCCGTAATACTAAAACTCGATATGGGTTGAATAACGGATTTGCCATTGCCAGTTAGCAAGGGTTCAAACCTGCGTCTAATAGCCGTATGGGACTGATGCTTTAATGATTTAGCTTTAAAAGTCGAGACTTGCTACTAACTCGAAATCACTTCGAGTTCACTTTGAGAACTGGCACAAAATCAAGTCTGCCTAGAATTGAGGGGGATAGTATACAAGTTAACAGACCCTTAGTGGGAGGTGTTGAGGATGAAAATGAAAACCCTTTGGTTGGTTGGTCCAATCGCGTTAGCGGCATTACTTGCGCTATCGTCCGTAGCGTTTGGCGAAACGGTCAGAACCCCGATTCAATCTGCAGTAACGCTCCGAGGAACGTCAGGGGGATCGCAGTCAAGTCGTTGTGGCTATATCGATAGTCAGCCTGATCATCAGGTTCAAGTCACTGAGGCATTTACATCTCTGCGATTCAGGGTAGAAAGCGGGGGACAGCCCACCCTGCTAATTCAGTCTCAAAGTGGCCAAAGTGAATGCGCAATGGCGGATGGATTTTCTGGAGGAAGTATCGAAATACCCGGTGTATGGGAACAGGGAACCTACTCTGTGTATGTTGGCGATCGCGCAGGGGGTAGTCACAATTATACGCTTTCCATTCGTCAACAAAATTAGTCCACAGCATAAGCTGGTAAGCGGGCAACTGCAACGCCATCCGCGCCTCTAGATAATCAGGACACTCTCTCGGTTGATCAATCTTCGATTTGTCGGGCTGACACATCTACAGCATCTACGTCGACTGTACCGGGAGGGGTAATTCGGTGGAACTGTCCTTCTTCTGCTTTAAGCGGTTCGCTACAGCTGGGGCATCTCATCTGAGTGCGGTTCAGCCCGACCAATTCATACTCGCATACGGGGCACTGCCCTTCTACCAAATTTCTCTGAAACCACCAGCGAAATGCTAAGAAAGCAATTACGGGTGAAATCACGAGAAATGCAATCAGAATTAGAAAGGATTTAACGAGCCAACCTAGGCCAATTGAGCCGAGTAGCCAGACGATTGCAAATATCGTTAGCCAAACCCATAATCCTGAAATATTAAATTGGAGCGATCTAAAACTGTTTTGATTCACAACGTTCTCCTAATCTGAATCGCTGCTCGAAGCGATAAAGTTACGAATCATCTATAAGCCTAAGACTAACCTGTCTAAAGCCATTTTCATCAGCCTAAACTGATTCTAGAGAGTTCTTCAACTGAGT
>DBGGTD010000186.1:0-6272 GCA_051162585.1 Elainellaceae cyanobacterium | reverse complement strand
GTCTATGATGCCTCGACGACTCAAGTTTGCCCCAAATCTTGCTAGATCGACTCCTTCAACCAAAACGGCTGGAGCTGGGTAGTTCCGCAAAAACTCGAATAGCGACACCTTGCCATCATCCTTTGCTGAAAATACGAGCGCTGCTCGGATTGCTTGAATATTGGCGTTCCCTGAAGGCGTGTGAATGATAGTTCCAACCTGGAAGAGGAGATACTCACCTAAGATGTTATTCAGCAAGTCATTGATTAAAGAGACATCAACCTCAACTTCCTCAGTGAGTGCTGTTCGAAATGTTTCTTCATCCAGTCCAGCGACTCTAAAGTAAAACCGCCAGCTTGACGGCACTTCACCCGTCTCAATAAACTGCTCTAGCTCCCTAATGCTAAAGGAGTGACGAAGAGGACCAAATACGATAATGATATTTTCTGCAATGGGTTCTGGAAGTCTGGAACGACCGTCTAGAGGTAAAGGAATTAAAGGAGTCCAGGAAGACTGAGCCAGGAATCTGGCACGTTGAGCACCGTCGTTGCGGGTTGGTATCTCAGGATTTGATACTGCAAATGGCAGGTCTGATATTGTGCTACGTTGAGTATTTGCTTGTTTGCGAAGAGCGCGTATCACCTCTACTGCTTGTTTCTCTAGTGTTGTGTCACTATCACACACCGGAGTTGTTTTATCACCATGCTTACCTTGATAGAATGTTGCCGGAAAACGTGAGCTAATAGATTGCCCAGCAGGTTGCCCAATGCCTGCCGTTGGTTGCTCTTCGAGTTCGCAGTCGCAAACTAGCTCAGGCAACAGTGCTTCTATTACAGCCAGAATGGGTTCAATTCGCTCTATAAAAAGGGTCAGGTCACCATGCAGTTGAGTCAGCTGGGTTAAATTTACTCGAATCGTTGAATCGGGATAGTTTTCAATGATTTCGAGAATCGTGATCTCCTGATCATCCACAAAAGAGTCTATCAGCGCCTGCTGCATATCATCTCGACGCTCTCTCCCAAACATATCACCAATAAATGCACCCAATTGAATGCTGACAAACTCAACTCCCCGGCTACTGATGGGAATGCGTCCATCGTAAATTCTTGTGCTTAATGTGTCTCGGGTTTCTTCCGCGTCTAAGGGAATGCCCTGAAAGAAAGCCTGCAACGGCGAGGATGCTTCTCCGGTTTCAACGAAGGCTTGCAAATCTGACAAAGGCACTCGGGCAGTCCTCGCTCGATACTGTAGCAGAATTGTTTCTTCGGCTCTAGCAGTGCCAATAAGGCCGATCCAAGAGATGCCTCCAGATAATAGAACACTCAATCCAATTAGTTTGATGACTGCAAACAGTTCGTTATATTTGGACTGAGCATGCCTGATCCGATTCAGCATAGTGATTGTAATAGGCGTAATGGGCAAATACTTTAGTATAGCCGTACGCTCTCGCGTTAGGACGTTAAACGTGTGGTGAACCCCCGTGCCGCAGGACTCTACACACAAACCTGAGTCCGTAGGACTAGACAACGCAAATCATTTTAGAGGTAGACTGTGTTTGAGACGTTTGCTTTAGTTGATGATAGGTTGTGAACACGGTTCAGCGTTGGGCATCCCTAACAAGTCCCTCATCGAAAAGCAGATAAACGGACTTTCTGGAACGGGCTGTTCGATCTCGTTATTCGTTATCCAGAACCGCAATCCAGTGGGGTCAAACACGACCTGCCGATGCGATCCATTGCCACCGATGCTGGCATCATCATCTCTGACAGTCGGCGGAGAAACCTCGAAGGTATGAGGATTAGTGCGATCGCGCAAAATTCCAACAATCACGTCTGGATTAATAGTGCCATAGCGGGTTCGGTCTCCTTCAGGCTCTAACATTTGCTGTAAGCTTAAAAACCGATTGAAAGACGACTCATTATTTCGATCTCGCCCTAGCATATTAGGTGCAGCAAAATGGTTGGTCATGTAGAGAAGGCCATTCTCATCAAGTTCACGCACGCCCATTTCCCGACCGAGCAGTTCAAATACGGACGCTTGCCCTGATGTTGCGTCGGAAATAATCACTAGGCTAGACCGCATTCGATTCTGAGTCGCCATAATCTCATACGCTTCATCATAGGTGCTGGCATATTGTGTAATTTGAGCCATCAATTGCACCGTACTTTTGCCGTAGAGATCAAGGTCTTCATAGACAGCAGGATGGGAAGTATTATTCGACACAATGATACCTTCGGCATTAAATCCACCATTGGGCCAAATCATCCCAGGTACTGTGATAAACACGTGTGGAATACCGTTATCCGGCTGTCGCACCAAAATAGTTGGATTGTTTGCCCAATACGGTATTGGACCGCCATCGTTATCCAATGTCCACCCGTGATAAAGGCGACCATCGGCTGTTGCATCGCCAGTTGCGATGAAGTGAGCACACCCATCGTGAAATAGAATATTTGGTAAAAGATACGCAAAATATTCTTGATAAACATCTCCAAGGGCAAGTACCATACAGCCCTCAGTGGTCATGCCAATATCGGCAGTTGCCTCTGCCAACCCCTGGCACTCGTCATAAATTCCTGGGAAAGAGCGACGGCGAGACAACCGGCCCAATCCTAATGCTTGACCAAAGAAGTTGAGTGTTCTGATGGCTTCACGCCCCATGGACGCAATTTCGTCATGCAATAACTCACCGTGCTGGACCCCCATCTCATAGGGGCTCCCCTCCAACCAGACTACTTTAATCTTGCCGTAGTCTTCTCGGCGGGGCGGAGTGGGCTGCCAGTTGCCTTCGGCAGATTGCCATTGGAGAACGGGTGGTTGCCAGACAGATTCGTCATCTAGTTCACCGGAGACAGGTTCATGCGATGTCAGCACAGAAGGACGATTAAGACCTGGGTCTTGAGCTAATCCGCTAAGCTGGGATGCTAAGACACCGATGATAGACATGCCAAGTAGGTAGATAAACGAAAACAATACGTTTAGATTCAGTGGCGATCGCATCCCCGGCATCTTCCTCAAAACAACTAAACCTGTCTAAGCTTAGTGCGTATTCCGTAATTCTTTACAGGATTTTGTCGATTAAAGGAATGCATGTATGGCAATCCTAATGAACCGGGTAGCCTAGCATGCCATCATTGCCGACGATTCTTGCTCCAATAGTAAGCTAATCTGGGCTATAGCAACGCACCCATTTTGTTGTCAAGCCTCCATGAGCTCAATCCAAGACCGACAGCCTTGATTAAGTGCTGACTCTATCCCAACTCGCCCACCTAAGCGTTTAACTCCCCGCTTGACAATCGCTAACCCAATCCCAGTTCCTGGATAGGCTTCGATTCCGTGCAATCGTTCGAATGCGTTAAAAATTCGCGCCTGATGCTTGGGATCAATGCCGATGCCATTATCTTCAACGCAAATTCTCACCCATCGAGGGTGTGCTTCTACATCACTCAATACAGGCTCTTTTATTTCAGCCCAAATCCGGATCTGGGGCTGAACATCGGGCGCAACAAATTTTGAGGCATTGTCGATTAAGTTGCTCAAGATTTGCTTTAAGATACTTCGTTGAGCATAGACGCTGGGCAAATCTGAAACGACCTCAATGGTTGCTTGCCTAGCTTGCAATCCTGGCTTTAGATCAGCGAGAATCCCCTGCACAATGGCGGCTACATTAATCCGCTGCAAGTGAATCTCAGCTCGCCCCAAACGACTGTAGGTCAGCAGGTCTTGAACTAAAATATCTAAGTGCTCAGCAGAAGTTGCCATGCGATGAAGGTATTCTTTGCCTAGATCATCGAGAGCAGAATCGTAATCTTCTTGCAGGACTTGAGCAAATCCTTGAATCGCCCGCAAAGGCGCCCGCAAATCATGAGCCACTGAATAGGAAAAGGCTTCTAACTCTTGATTAGCGTCTTCTAATGCATGGGTGCGGTCTTGCACACGCTGCTCTAGAGTGAGATTGAGCTGATACAGTGCTTGTTCAGTCTGCTTTCGTTCGATCGCAGCCGCTAACAAGTTGGCCATTGATTGTAAGAAATTGACATCGTCGTGTGTGAAATGCTGGTTTTGGATGGAATGCACCCCTAATATGCCAAAGGGGCGATCGCCTCTCCCCTGAATGATGGTGCTCATGCCACTCACTACTCCATGCTCGGTGAGCAGAGGGGGGCCACTAAATCGAGGCTCTGTGGGCAAATTTTCGACAATCACAGGGTGCTGAGACAACAATGTATATCCTGCCTGAGATTGGCGATCGGTGCCGACTCGTGCTCGACCGACTAAACCTGGTTGCCAGCCCACTCCAGATCGCAAAAGCAATTCTTGTCCGTTAGGCAATAGCTCTAGCACTTTGCAATACTCTACATCTAACGCATCAGCAATAAGTCGAGTGGTTTGGTTAAATAATGCCCCTAAATCTGAGCCTGACAAGGCGGTTTGGCTCAGTTGAGCCACCACTGCCTGCTGTTTCAAGTGAGTAGCGAGGGCAGCTTTTGCCTGCTTTCGTTCTGTAATGTCTGCGGCCATCGAAATCACGAGTCGCATACCGTTCGTCGACCGACCCAGCGGAGCTGAGCTAAATAGCCACGTTCGAGTTTTACCGTCTTTGGTTCTAACCTCAAACTCTCCTTCAATAATTCGCCCGTTTAACTCATAGAGATAATTAATCCGTGCGAGGACATCCGCTTGACGCACGCCATAGGCTCGCTCGGTCCAATCATCAACAGTTTGAATCTCATCCGCAGAATACCCTGTAATGTCTAAAATAACCTGGCTCATTTGGAGGATTTCACCGTCTTCTGCATGAATAAAGATTGGGAACGGAGCATCCACGATCGCCCGTCGAAATTGTTCTTCGCTTTCCTTGAGCCTGATTTCAGCGTGCCGGCGGTCTTGAATTTCTTTCCTCAACGCCTCATTGGTGGCAACCAACTCAATGGTGCGGTCCTCTACTCGTATCTCTAGTGTTTCATTGAGATGACGTAAGGCTGCTTCAGCCTGTTTACGCTCGGCCTCGCTACGTTTACTCTCGCTGATATCAGTCGAGGTACCATACCACCGTATAAGTTGCCCCTGCTGATTGTAGGCTGGTTCTGCTTTCGCAAGATGCCACACATATACTCCGTCTGCCCGGCGCAGTCGATATTCTGCTTGATAACTCGTTTTCGTTGCAGCGGCTCTCTGCCACTGATTGAGTGTTGACTCTATATCATCAGGATGCACAACAGCTAACCATCCTTTACCAGTCGCGGTTTCCGGAGTTTGTCCTGTATAGTCAAACCAGCGCTGGTTGAAATCAATCATGGTGATGCCACCGGCCTCTGCGACCCACACTAATTGAGGGATGGTTTCAATCAGGGCTTGATAGCGGTGCTCACTTTCTCTCAACTGAGTTTCAATTTCTTTCTGTCGGGTAATATCGCGTCCGACAGATTGACATACCATCACCTGTCCGTGTTCGTTGTAAAAGCAGCGGTTGTTCCATTGAGTCCAACGGATATCTCCCTTGACCACAACCCGATTTTCAATCGTTACTTGTGGATTTCCGCAATTCATCGAATTGACTAGGCAATCAACACGATCGCGATCGGCGTCATAGATCACGGGTGCATAGCTTTTGCCAATTAAATCACGTTTCTCTAACCCAAAGTAACGGCAGTAGGCGTCATTCACATAAAGAATAGTGGTATCAGGCAGATATCGGCAGATCAGCTCTGTCTGGTCTTCAAGAATGGTCTGGTATCGCCACTGCTCTTGATTGACTGAATGGCTTGCTAGATCGGTGTCAGGATGGTTGTCTCCCTGATTGTCACGAAGGGATAACATGTTCCATAACGTTGTGAACTGAGTCAGAAGGATACCGATCTTTCTCATCGTTTTATTGACTAGCAATATTGGCTTGATGAATCGCTCTCGACCGATCATGAGTCAATTAGCCTCGACCTGATCTATACATGAAACAGATTCTATTTCAGTGTAGCGATGAACCGTGTTCGACATTCAACCGTGACTATCGGTTGGGCTTTGTCAGTCAACCTATAAAGCAGTCTCACCGGCGTTGGCCCCTCAGAATCTTGCAATCTTGATTTTAGAGGTAAAACTGGCAGCATCTGACGGCGCTCATGGGATTTGTTGAGTAAAAGTATCCTCCGGCTCAGCCGGAGGATACTTTTACTATCTCAACCCTTTTACGCGACGGTACAAAACCCTTTGTAAACGCAATCAGAGGTGATTAGAAAATACAAAAGAGGGGATTGCTGATTGACTGCCAAAACGCTTTGGCAGTCAATCAGCAATCC
>DBGGTD010000185.1:0-3573 GCA_051162585.1 Elainellaceae cyanobacterium | reverse complement strand
CCATGGGGTTATCCATCGCTCCGTTCCGCAATGCCAATATCGTGATCACGCCCGCGGTGCGTGATATTGCGGGAGCGGGCGATGGCGCACGATTTGTCTTAGGGTTTGGCGCGAGTTTTTAACCACACTCACCAGGAGGGCACAGGATGAACAAATGGCACTGCATAGGGTCAATAGGGCTCATCATCATAGGAAGCGCGATCGCCCGCCCCGCTGCGGCTCAACCGTTTCCTAATCTGTCTGACATTTCAGGAACCAATGTCTTTAACAGTGTGGCTCCTGACTTTTTTGATGACTATGGCGATCGCCTCGATCCCGAAGTTTTGGCAGAGGCACGGCGGCTAGCAGCCCAGCTTGAAGATGCATACGCAAGCTGCGTTGACTCGATTGAGCGCTCAGATGATAGCCCTCGTCGGTTTGCACGAGGCCCGGCTCCCTCTCAAGCCACGACAGCCGAGTGTGAAGACTATAACCGCTCACTCGGTGACACGCAGCGGTTTTTAGCGCGCGTTCAGGATCAGCCCGTCACCGTTGATCCGCTTCGAGAAAGACCTTGGTAAGCGCTATGCAATATCGATTGAATGAATTACATCATCATCTCGCATCGGGGTTCGCTGGCATTAGAGTAGGAATCCATCAAATCTCGTTCATATCTGCATCACTTATCGCTGGACTCCTCGGACTCGCCACTCACCTGGTTGCCTTGCCTGTCCAGGCTCAAGAGCAGTTTGGCAACCAAGGCATCGTATTTGAAGTCGACACAATTGTGGAATTTGAATTTGTGCAGTCGGATGGGGTTTATCAATCTACGTTTGGGATTGTGAATCTGACGACGGGCGACCAGATTCCGCTGATGGCAGAAGAGCGATCGCGGACGAGGGGGATGACGGTTCCAAATCCACTGGCAGAATTTGAGTTTGAAGCCAATACGCCCTATGCCTTCTATCTAGAATCGCGCTATAACGGTCAGCCCGCCCAAACAATTTACTCGTTGAGCGATCGCAACCCTGGAAATCAACGATTGCTCATGTTTGACGGCGATTTCATTGAGCTGGCCGAAGGTGGAATCTTGCTTCGGTGGGACGATACCGGATCGCTCCTGGTGCCCCCGGATCAGCAAGACCGAGACTTTGATGACTTCACCGTTCGTGCTGGCGGACATCTTGCGTGCCCAACCGCCCGCAACAACCGCATCGAAGTCACAGAAGGAAGTACCTCCGGTGGGAACTGGACTTCAGGATGCCATCACCCCTGAATCAAGTTGCTTTAAAATCCGTAGCTCTGATCCGGATGAGCACCAACGATTTTTGTAAAACGCTTTGGAGATGGAATTGTTGATGAGTTCTCACAACTATGTTCTCTAATGAATCTGCATTTAAATACAGTCAAGACAGTGCTCTCCTAACGGGCGCATCCCAATTTTTCGAAGACCCTCTTGCCCTTGAGACTGCTTCTCTGTCGCTTGCAGTGACTCTCGGATAGTCATCGCGAATGATGTTCTAGTCGTTGCGAAGGTAGTGATGCAATCTCTACATAACTCATTCCAAAATCTATAGCCTTACGCTTTCGCGTTAGGACGCTGAGCGTGTGTAGAACTCGCGCGCCGCGCGAGTTCTACACACAAACCTAAGCCCGTAGGACTATAAAATCTAAAATCGAGAATTGGTATAACCACACAATCTAATTCAACCCAACGCTAAGGAGCGGGCTTCGACGGTCTTCACGATCTCAGTCTCTCCACCCCAGCCTTCTAGTTTAGTGTCGTAGTCAGGGAGGCAGATTTGCAGAGAAGGTGTGCCCGAAATCGGAAGCGCTCGAAACGGCGAGCTATTTATTGTCCAACTCATGCGTGCTATCTCGATAGTGTCAGTCAAAAATATCCGCTATTTGCCGATTGCCCTACGCAACTTCAGCAGCGAGGCGTCGGACGGCGTACAGCCAGATTATTGGTCGCTAGCAAGACTACTGTTCCTCTTGAGCATGAATGGCTCGAAGCCTTTTGGTGCAATCAGTGTCAAGAAACCCGCTGGTACCATGTGACCAAAACGGGCGATCGCACCTATGAGATAGACACTGCGCCTCATGAGCTATGGCAGCAGGT
The DNA here is from genome assembly GCA_051162585.1 of Elainellaceae cyanobacterium. Classification (GTDB taxonomy): domain Bacteria; phylum Cyanobacteriota; class Cyanobacteriia; order CAZCXK01; family CAZCXK01; genus DBGGTD01. The sequence goes on along the minus strand of DBGGTD010000185.1, from coordinate 1,472 downwards.
GAGGGTAATGCATCCGGATGGAAATACGTCGGTTAGCGAGTTTACGCGTCGCCAAGCCCGACGCAATCAATACGGTCATCTCAATGACTTCAAATTTATGAGCTAACGGCCTGGGTTATGCGATCGCTAAACTAGCTTACTGATTCATTGAGGCTGAGAGAAATGTGTTGTAGGGTGATTACAACATGTTGTAGTGAAATTACAACAACAATAGAGTGACAACGTAGATTAAACTTTCAACAGATGCCAAGCCGTTTCAGCACAAGGCGTGTGGATGCACATCATCACAATGGTTATCCCAAGGATACCTCGTCAAATAACGGCAATAGGTAACGGCAACGGTTCTCCTCATGTATCAATCTGATCCGCCTCGACCTGCGAGAGAAACTCTGCCCACGATGTACGATCTTCCCAGTGAAGATCCGAATGAACCGGGCGTGCCGGACGAATTTCATATTTATCAACCCCAACTGTTGCGGGAGACGTTTTGTCCGCCTGCCTATCCTGCAGATCAAATCTTTGTAGCGTCTGATCTCAATCTCTACTACGATGTGCGTCATCCCCATTGGTATAAGCGACCCGACTGGTTCGCTGTCGTTGGAATCGATCGCTTTTATGAAGAACGAGATTTGCGACTCAGCTACGTCACGTGGCAAGAGGGGGTAGACCCGTTTGTGGTGGTTGAGCTCTTGTCCCCTGGAACTGAGGCAGACGATTTGGGGCGCTCCCTTCGTCGTGTGGATCAACCTCCTAGCAAATGGCAGGTATATGAACAAATTCTGCGCATTCCATATTATGTCGTCTTCGATCGATACACCGATCGGCTGCGAGGCTTCATGCTCCAGGCGGATCGCTACATGGAACTAGAGCTTGATGAACCGCGCATCTGGATGGAGTCTTTAGAACTTGGGTTAGGACTCTGGCAAGGGCGATACGAAGGCATTAATCGATTCTGGCTCAGGTGGTATGACAAAGACCAGAACTGGATTTTGACTCCTGTTGAACAGGAACGCCAACGCGCCGAGCAAGAACGCCAACGCGCCGACCAGGGACACCGACAAGTTGAGCAAGAACGCCAACGCGCCGAGCAAGAACGCCAACGCGCCGACCGTTTAGCGGAACGTCTTCGGCAAATGGGAATCGATCCAGATGCAGAGTAGAAAAAGCTCTCATTCAACAAATCCCACGAATTTGGGTATTTATCAGCGATGGAAGACAGCAGTAGAGAAATAAAGCCACTGCTACACTAAATGGTGTGAGTTGGAGCAGTGGCGATGACGACACAATTTTCACTATCGGTGTTGCCTCTTGAAAATGGCGATCGCCTGACGCGAGATGAGTTTGAGCGGCGCTATGAAGCCATGCCTGAATTGAAGAAGGCGGAGCTGATAGAAGGAGTCGTTTACGTGCCTGCTGCGCTGCGATATCACCGACATGGCAGACCTCATAGTTTGATCATGGTGTGGCTGGAG
>DBGGTD010000184.1:0-3288 GCA_051162585.1 Elainellaceae cyanobacterium | reverse complement strand
CGAGATGGCCGCCATCTGGGCTAAAGGCGATCGCCCGCACCCAGTTGGTATGTCCTCGCAAAATCGCCACGCATTCTCTCGTCTTCACGCGCCACAGGCGAACCGTGTGATCAAAACTGCCTGCCGCTAGCAACTGACTATCCGGGCTAAACGACACAATCAGCAGAGCACTTGTATGTCCCCGTAAGACAGTATGGCACTGCCCCGTCGCCACGTCCCACAGTTTGACTGTGTGGTCTTCGCTACTGCTGGCGAGCTGGGCTCCATCCACACTAAAGGCAACCGACTGCACCCAGTCATCATAGCCCTTCAGCGTTCGCAAGCATCGCCCTGAGCCAGCGTGCCACAGTCGCACGGTTTGGTCTTCGCTGCCGCTTGCCAGGGTGATGCCATCCGGACTAAACGCAATACTTTGCACCCAGCTCGTGTGTCCATGAAGGGTGCGAATGCACGTCCCGGTTTGGGTATCCCAGACTTTGATGGTGCGATCTTGGCTACCACTGGCGATCGCTCGACCGTCAGGTGAAAAATCGACACTCCACACCCAGTGAGTATGTCCGTTTAAGACATGCAAGCATGAGGAGCCTTCAAGTGACCAGATGCGAATCGTTTGATCTTCACTGCCCGTCACGATCACCTGGCCATCAGGGCTAAACTTCACCGACCAAATTCGCGCTGTGTGCCCGTTTAGCGTCGTCACACAGCGCCCCGATTCGACATCCCAAAGCCTGATTCGATAGTCATCTCCGACACTAGCAAGGAGGCTACCATCCGGGCTAAACGCTACCGCGCATACCCATTTGGGATGATCTAGCCTGTGCAAGCATTGCCCCGTTTTAAGATCCCAAAGTCTCACGGTGCAGTCTTCGCTGGCGCTTGCCAAAATCCTGCTGTCTGCGCTAAACGCCACCGACCACACCCAACTCCGATGACCTGCAAGGGCTTGAATAGGCTCGCCCGTCTGTGCATCCCAAAGTTGGACTACATGATCTTCGCGACTACTTGCAACCAGACGACCATCAGGGCTCAACGCCACCAAACATACCCAACTCGATTGCCCTTGACAGGTGAGTAGCGGCTTGCCATCGGAGACTCGCCACAGCCGGATTCTGCCGTTAATTTCACTAGTTGCCAAATAGCGTCCATCGGCACTAAAAGCGATCGACAGAGCGCTACTCATGAGCTTTCCAAACACCGACTTAGAAAAATTTGCCCCGCTAAAGTTAACCTGCTTGAGGGGCATATCTTGAAGATAGGCTTGCCAAACAGAAAGGCGCGAAAAGTCGTATCCGGTCAAATCAGCAGGCAACTGCCCCAAGACGTTAATCAAATTGCCGACGGCATAGTTGGGCTCTGGATGAGTGCGGAGCTGGTCTAAAATCTCCTGAAAGTGCGTTGCAAGACGGTCTGGGGTGCGAAATACATTTAGCAGGTGCTTGAGGATGGGTTGCAAAATAAAGCGGGTTTGAGTATCTCGAACGTAGTCTTGAGCCTGCGCCTTGATCAGCGCATGAGACTTGAAGTAGTCAAGCTGCTTTGTGAATACTTCTTGAGTAATTTGGTTTACGAGTTGATGGGTGACGTATTCGATGACAACGGGCTGAAGGATAAATGCGGCTCCAGACAATAAGGCTTGGGTTTGGGTGGCTCGTTCGATGAGCGATCGCCGTTTGAGCGACTCCAACGCATCCAGCAAGTATTGATGCGGCAAATATGACACAATATCATCACGCAGCTCCGCAATCGAGGTGGGTTCGCGGTTGATTCCAAGCCAATACATGATGTCACGTTCTAAATCAGATAGCCGACTAAACTGCTGATTCAGCAAGTCTCGGATATCACCAAAAATAGCAGTACCTTCTTTGAGAAAGCTATCAATGTTTCCATCAAACAAATCCTGAATCGAGGTAGAAATTACTTTCAGCGCTAATGGGTTGCCTGCATAGCGCTGAATTAAGGTCTGCCAGTCGTGCTCAGCTCCCGTAAAGTGCCCTTTTGATCTAAGAATTTTTTGCCCATCGGATACGGTCAACCCGGATAGATACCAGGTGCGCACCGGGAGGTGCTCTCCTTGCAACTGCGCAATTTCTTTTGGCTTTTCTCGACTCGTCACAATCAAACAGCTTTGATGCGGTGTTTCTCCGATACGGCGCAAGCATTCTCCGTAGTTCTCATATCCGCTGCGATAGTGCCCTACGTAGGCAGCTTGAGTCGACCACTGGCCAGATTCAGGCGTGTCGGCTCCGCTTTTTAGGATGGTTTCTAAATTGTCAAAGACGAGCAAACACCGATGCTGCTTGAGCAGTGAGAGCAAGGATGCAATCGAGTTTTCAGATGGATCGGCCTGATTCGCGTTGACGCTCAAATTCAACGACTGCATCACATCTTCTAGGAGAGATGATAAGGGAGGCGCATTCCGGAGCGATCGCCAGACCACTGCCTGAAACGGGGAGTCTTGACGAGAAAGATCCGGCGATGATGGATGTGAATCATGAGACGCAATCTCTTGCGCCAGTTTGACAGACAGCGCTGTTTTGCCAATACCGCCCATGCCGAGCAGCAAAATCATCCGACAGCGCTGGGAGTGTTCTGCATGGGCGTCGCCTTCGATCCACTGCCGGAGCTGTCGCAAATCATTGTGTCGCCCGCAGAAGGCTGAGACATCGATGGCGTCTCCCCAGTCGGGGGTCAGACTGGGAGGTGTGGGAGGTGTGGGAGCGAGGGGTAGAGGAGTCAGAGGAGTGGGATGTGGGGCGATCGCCTCTTGACTGGTCGTAAGTGTGCCTCTGGGGGTGTTCTCTCCTAGTGCGTCATCGGTATCTTGAAAGCCCAAGACCTTTGCCTGCTGCCGCCAGTGGCGCTCTAGGGTGGCTTGCACGTTTGACTTACGGACTTTCTCCTGCAAAATCTCCGACAGCAGATGCCAGAGTTTAGGCCCTGCATCATATTTTAAGTATTTCTCAGAATAGCCATACGTCTCCGCAATGTCGCGATAACCTTGCCGTTGGGGAAACCAAGTGGCTTGCAACAATGCCTGTTGCAGATCGCTGAGGTGTTTACCCTCGTGGGCAAAGATTAATGCGTCGACAAATTCCAAAATTTCTTCAAACGGGATTTCGGTTCCAGCCGTGAGAGCCGATTTATTCATTGCTCCAACTTTCCCCAATTTTTCTTAAATCAATGTACCAGGCTACGCCGATTTTCCTGAATTTGGTAGGAATTCCTTAACTCGGCTGCGATGTAAAGATTTTCAAATAAACTTCTACGACTTAATATGCACCTGGGCGA
>DBGGTD010000183.1:0-2479 GCA_051162585.1 Elainellaceae cyanobacterium | reverse complement strand
ATCCCAAAGAGTGACAGACTGATGGTTTGTGGGCAGCACAGTTAACGAACTAAAAGACGCACCTGTCCAATCTACGGGACGCAGCAGGATGGGAATGACGCGAGCCTCGCCTGCCTGGTGTCGCTCCATAGCCCGCTGGATTTCGAGGTTATAGCAAGTGTTGTTGGCGATACGCGCTCCGCACAGGCAAGCCAACGCGTCGGGACTGATCAGCAGCAGAATGACGTCGGCCGGTGTTGAGCTGATGGTTCATTGCTCTCCAGATTCCTTAAGTGTGAAATCATACAGTGCTTGACTAACTCGAAAGCCTGCTTCACTGATTAGTCGATCAAGTAGAGGTTGGGTAGTGAGAATCAGTCCTTGATTTTTAGCATTGACCAAAATGCCCAAAATACCGCGAAGCCTAAGATTATGTCGTGTAGCTATGCTTCTCCCTAAACGTTCATCGATCAATAGGCGATCAGCCTTCAGCTCAACGGCAAGCGCGATCGCAGCGGCTTCTCCTGGATCAAGAACTTGCTCAAGGGCTGAAATCAGTCGAATGTCTTTTGGGGTTTTGACAACAAGCCAGCTTTCACTAATGAGTGTAGCGATCGCAGGTCGAATCTCAGAGAAATTCATCAATTCAGCATACACGGTCGGTGGAATCAAAATTTGGGGATAAATCTTTTGCAAGAGGCTGATTTGGTTGATCAGAGTCAAATTGCTCAGGGGAGAAGTGTTGCTGACAACATTCATTACCAACCGTCCTGGCGCAGACTGGAAAGATCTTGCTCCAAATCTTCAACATCGTAGTGAACACAAATGCCTCGACTGGCAATCAGCCGTTGAAATTCAATCTGATGGATGCCAGCAATTTGACTGGCAGTGCCCAAAGTAATCTTTTCTTGTTGAAAGAGAGCTACTGCCAATTCCTGGCGTAAATCCGTCTCGGTAACCTGGATGTCGTCGGGTAAATTGATGGTAATTTGCATGATTCAGACTCCATAGTTAGATGCTCTGTCGGATTTTCTCAATAGCTTGAACCCCCACTTTATTCTCTAGCTTTGTTTCTCCACATCTTCCTTACTACCAGCCTCTGGTTTTCCCTTGCTTACCTGCATTGCGACTTTCCGAATACCTTCAGCAATTTCTTGGAACGCTTCATCTTGATTATCCCAAAGAGTTACAGGCTGATGGTTTTTGGGTAAGACAGGGAGCTGGCTGAAGGGGGCATTGGCCCAGTCGACAGGACGCAGCAGGATGGGGATGATGCAGGCTTCGCCTAGCTTGGTGTCGTTAGATCGCGCGCTGGATTTCGAGGTGGTAGCAAGTGTCGTCGGCCAAAGAGTTGGCGCTGATTAGCAGCAGAATGATGTCGGCAGTGTTGAGCAGTGTTTTACGCTCCGTAGTCAGGGGATTCGCTCATTTTATCGAGGTAGGTGATGGCTGCTTTTGCCAGAACGGTTTCTTCGAGATAGTGCTTGGCGACTTCTCCAAGGGTAGCTTTGATAGCTTGCGCGTGACGTTCGGGATTGAGGAGTTGCTGGCGGAGAGTTGCCAATCGATGATTTGGAGACTGCTTGATTTCAATGAACTCAGCATCGATGATAGTCAATGCTTCGGTTTCGGTGGCGACATTAGGATGCTGGACCTGAAGCTGAGTGAGCAGAGTTTGCAAGTCGGCGATCGCTTCAGTTACCTCATGATCTTGAGCGTGTTGGTGTTGTGTACCGATCTGATCTCCTTGAACAGTACCGCCCATATTGATGGCAGCGCTGTTGGCGTTAAGGTTTTGGATATTAAAATTGTTATTCATGAGGTTAGGCTTCTTGAGAGAGGACTAAAACTTGTTGATACAGTCGTGGACTGACCCGAAAACCAGCCTGGTTAATCAAAGCATCCACCACAGGCTGAACCTTAAAAATCAAGCTTCTTCGCTTGGCAACGATCAAAACGCCTAGCAGGCCAACGACAGAGAGTCCATAGCGCTTTGCTTCTCGGCGACCTAATCGCTCATCAATAAGCACTTCATCGGCTTTGATTTGGATGGCTAGGGCAATGGCATAGGCTTCTCCTGCATCTAATTTTCTGACTTCTTGCAGACTTTGAGCGATGGGGCGATCGCTCAAAGTCCGGACTTGAATCCACTCCAACGCAGGAATTTGCTGAATCCGAATATCTTGAGCTACTGCCAGCTCATCGGCCACAACGTCTGGAATAACGACAGTTGTATAAATGCTATGTAGCAACCAAAGGTGGTCAATCAGTGCCAGACTGCCCAGCGGTGAGGTATCGCTGACAACAATCATAACCAGCCGCGATCGCGCAAGCCTTGAATATCTTCTTCAAATTCTTCGACATCGTAATGAATACAGATGCCGCGACTGCCAATAAGCTGCTGAAATTCCATTTGATGCATACCCGCAATTTGACTGGCAGTGCCCAAAGTAATCTTTTCTTGTTGAAAGAGAGCTACTGCCAATTCCTGGCGTAAATC
>DBGGTD010000182.1:0-6970 GCA_051162585.1 Elainellaceae cyanobacterium | reverse complement strand
TACTAAATTGCCCGTCAAATTGCTGAGGACAATTTAAGCTACCAGATCTCTTTGTCAAATTTCACAACATCATTGAAAATATGAACCAATACGGATATTTCTTCAGCATGCATGATTGGCAAATGTCTCGCTTAAGCATGTCTGCATGGAGCAGCGACGTAATTATATGCAGTGTTCGATAAAACGCCCTATCAGAACACTGCACAATCGTGTTTTCCAAGTTTTCGTCGTCTGCCGGGGAATGTATTCATGTCAGTCTTGAATCAGAAGCGATAGTCTAGATTTAGACTGATGAGATTTGATTAGCCTGGAATAAGCAGCTTGCCGTTTAGTGAACTAAAGTCCCGATGTTCCCTTTCCTTAGTGGCGTTCAGATTAGAAAAACGTTTCTTGAATTTTATGCCAGCAAAGGGCATACGATTCTGCCAAGCGCATCCCTTGTGCCAGAAGACCCGACTGTCTTGCTAACGATTGCAGGCATGTTGCCGTTTAAGCCTATTTTCTTGGGGCAGCGTAAGGCAGAATTTGATCGAGCGACCACGTCTCAAAAGTGTATTCGTACAAACGATATTGAGAACGTCGGACGCACTGCTCGGCATCATACGTTTTTTGAGATGCTGGGGAATTTTAGCTTTGGCGACTACTTCAAGCACGAAGCGATCGCCTGGGCATGGGAACTATCCACCAACGTTTATAAGCTGCCACCGGAACAGTTGGTAGTCAGCGTCTTTCGAGAAGACGATGAGGCATTTGAGATCTGGCGCGACGAGGTTGGAGTGCCACCGCATCGCATCAAGCGCATGGATGAGGAGGATAATTTCTGGGTGTCGGGTCCGACAGGGCCATGCGGACCCTGTTCAGAAATTTACTATGATTTTCATCCAGAGCGAGGCGACGACGCCATTGACTTAGAAGACGATACGCGGTTTATCGAGTTTTATAACCTGGTGTTTATGCAGTTTAATCGGGATGCAGACGGCAAGCTGACTCCCTTGCAAAACCAAAACATCGACACCGGGATGGGGCTAGAGCGGATGGCGCAGATTCTTCAGCGAGTCCCCAACAACTATGAAACCGATTTGATTCTGCCGATTATTGAGACGGCGGCAGCTATTGCCAAGCTCCAGTACGCAGCAGCAGCAGCCCCAACCAAAGTATCGCTGAAGGTCATCGGCGATCACGTCCGTGCAGTTGTCCACATGATTGCAGACGGCATCTCGGCGTCTAATCTTGGACGAGGCTATATTTTGCGGCGGCTGATTCGTCGGGTGGTTCGACATGGTCGGCTGATCGGCATTGACCGAGCATTCATTACCGATATTGCAGAGACGGCGATCGCCCTGAGTGAAGACGCCTACCCAAATTTGCGACAGCGCGACGAATTGATCAAAACCGAGCTTCGACGCGAAGAAACTCAGTTTCTCAAGACGCTAGAACGCGGCGAAAAGCTGCTGGCTGATATTCTCGCCAAACATCCGAAGCAGATTTCGGGCAAGGACGCATTCACGCTCTACGATACCTACGGGTTTCCGCTTGAGCTAACTCAGGAAATTGCAGAAGAACATGGCATTACGGTTGATTTGGCGGGGTTTGAAACAGAAATGCAGGCTCAGCGGGAACGTGCCCGTGACGCTCACGAAACGATTGATCTAACCGTGCAGGGCAGCCTTGATCACCTCGCAGAGCATGTTCATAGCACTGCCTTTTTGGGATACACCGACCCCCAATCGATGGCACAAGTGGTTGCGGTGTTGGTCGATGGCAAGGCAGCAGAGTCCGCTGAGGCGGGCGCAGACGTGCAAATTATCCTTGACCAGACTCCCTTCTATGCAGAGTCGGGGGGGCAAATTGGCGATCGCGGCTTTTTGTCAGGGGATCACGTGCTAGTGCGGATTGAAGATGTCAAAAAAGACACGGACTTCTTCGTTCATATAGGGCATATCGAGCGGGGAACGCTTCAGGTGGGTACCCCAGTGACGGCGCAAATCGATCGCGCGTGCCGACGACGTGCTCAGGCAAACCACAGCGCGACGCATCTGCTGCAAGCCGCTCTCAAAAACATTGTCGACCCGTCGATCTCTCAGGCGGGGTCGCTGGTAGCGTTTGACCGCCTACGGTTTGACTTCAACTGCCCGCGTTCCGTGACTCCTGAGGAACTTGAACAAATCGAAGACCTGATCAACACCTGGATCGCAGAGGCGCACGAAGCAGACATATCAGTGATGCCGCTTACAGAAGCCAAAGCAAAAGGAGCGATCGCCATGTTTGGCGAGAAATATGCCGATAGCGTGCGGGTCATTGACTTTCCTGGCGTTTCGATGGAGCTGTGTGGTGGCACGCATGTTCACAACACTGCAGAAATTGGCGCGTTCAAAATTGTCTCAGAAACCGGCATTTCATCTGGCGTGCGTCGTATTGAAGCGGTGGCGGGTCCGGCAGTGCTGGATTATCTAAAAGTGCGAGACAAGGTGGTTAGGGAATTGGGCGATCGCTTCAAAGTGAAGCCCGAAGATGTCGTAAGTCGGGTTGATGCGCTGCAAGCAGACCTCAAAGACACACAGAAGCAGCTTGAGGCTGCTAAAGCAGAACTGGCGATCGCCAAATCGGATCAGCTCCTCAAAGAGGCTGAAGCCGTTGGCGATTACCGAGTCCTCGTTGCTAACCTGGGTGATCTAGATGCGAAGGCACTCCAGACCGCAGCCGAGCGCCTGTCACAAAAGTTGGGCGATCGTGCAGCGGTAGTTTTGGGGGCAACTCCTGCAGACGGGAAGGTCAGTCTAGTCGCTGCGTTTGGTCCCACAGTCAACAAAGAGGCGAAGCTACAGGCCGGTAAGTTTATCGGCGGCATTGCCAAAATTTGTGGGGGTGGTGGCGGCGGTCGCCCAAATCTAGCCCAAGCCGGCGGGCGAGATGCCAGCAAGCTACCCGAAGCGCTCGAAACGGCTCGAAGCGAGTTGAACGCTCAGCTTGCCTAGCGACTAGCAGAACACCCAACTCTCTAGCGATTAACGACAAGGGATAAAGCCGTGCTATTGGGCGTAGAGCTGATATTGCACGCTTCGTCGTCTTGCCAGCACCAGCTAATCGACACAATTTCAACCGGGGGGATGTCTTGATCTGGCTCAATTCCGCTGCGATCAAAGGGGACGACCGTTCGGAAGGGAATGGTCTGTCCGGCTTGGATGACATCGGTCGGAAATTCTAAATCGCTGACTCCGCCCCCGGTTCCGCCACCGTCGTCGTCGCTGTAGCTGTAGGTGAGTCGGGCTTGGCTGATGGGGCGATCGCCATGATTGGTCAAACATCCGACAATATCGTCCTGCGCTGGGTTAAACTCATCGGCTTGAAATCCCGGATTGGTAATTTCGAGCGGCTCTGGTGCGCCGGTTGGGCTGGCTGACTGACATAGCTCAAACGCGGATGCGGTTTCGGTTGATGATGGGTCGTCTTGAGAAATCACAGACGTAGGACGACCTTCAACGGGGGCTTGTTGAGCACGCTGCTGGGCGATCGCCAAATTGCGCTGATACTCAACGAGTTTCTCTTGAGCAGTCGCATAGTTAGGGTTGGACTGAGGCACAGACTCCAAGAGGGCGATCGCTCGCTGCCAACGACTCGTAACCAAATTCCAGTCATCTTGAGATGCAGCGATCTGAGCAGCATTTGCGGCGCTCAACCCCATATCTAGCCCGTCTTGAAAGGGTCGCTCAACCTCGGGTGCAGGAGAGGGAGACGGAGCTGGCGACGGCGTCACCACAGGAGATGGAGTCACAAGCGATTGAGAATCTGAATCTCGACATCCCACCAACCCCATAATGGCGGTGCCTGACAAGATGGTGATCAGTAGCGTAGTCCTGCAAGTCATTATGGGCATCACGTGACGTGGGGGATAGATTATGCTCCCGTACTCGGCGAGCCTTTAGTGTGAGCTTTCCTGATTTTAAGCTAGCAGCACCCATGGGGACATGGTTAAGCCCTTCCTGTGAGCCGTAACGTGCTGATAAGACTTCGATAAACAGAGCTTTAACTCTAGCTGATAGGTTCCTTTGGGGAATAGTCATCAAGATTAAGACCCCATTAACCCCTCGGTAACCATTCTGAGCTAATCCTTAAACTCGACATGCATTCTGTGGCAGGCATCTTACCAATCGATGCCGCCGATTTCGCATGCCAGTCTAATGTGCCCGTTTGATAGGCCAATTTGATAGGCCAATTTGATGTATCCCGTTGGCGATCGCCCGTTTATCTCCTCTTATAGCCTTACACTCTCGCGTTAGGACGTTAAACGTGTGGTGAGCCCCCGCGCCGCGGGGGCTCACCACACAAACCTGAGGCCGTAGGACTATATCTCTCGTTTACTGTGTTTAATTGAGGATCTGACAATGCCCAGTGCCGATTCTGTCCGGTTTGCCTCCTTCAATGCATCCCTCAACCGCTCCAGAGAGGGAGAATTGATCGACGATCTCTCGACTCCTGACAACGAGCAAGCTCAAACCATTGCGGAAATTATTCAGCGCAATGCCCCTGATGTGGTGCTGATTAATGAATTTGACTTTGATGAAGACGGTACAGCGGCTCAGCTCTTTCAAGACAATTATTTATCGGTGAGCCAAAACGGCGTCGATCCGATTGAGTATCCCTATGTTTACCTCGCGCCGTCCAATACGGGCATCGCATCCGGCTTTGATTTAGACAACAACGGTGAAATTGTCACCACTCCTGACGCACCCGGCTACGGCAACGATGCGTTTGGTTTTGGCAACTTTCCTGGACAGTTTGCGATGGTGGTGTACTCGAAGCACCCCATTGTTGAAGATGAGCTTCGTACGTTTCAGACTTTTCTTTGGCAAGACATGCCCGGTGCGCTGCTGCCCGATGATCCGAGTACTCCAGAGCCAGCCGACTGGTATTCCCCTGATGAACTTGATGCATTTCGCCTGTCGTCTAAGAGCCATTGGGATATCCCCATTGAAATTGACGGTGAAATTGTTCACGTCCTTGCTAGCCACCCGACTCCTCCCGTGTTTGACGATCCGCCCTTCTTTCCCGACGGCGTGGACTTCAATGGGCGGCGCAACCACGATGAAATTCGCTTCTGGTCAGACTATGTGACGCCGGGGCAAGGTGCCTATATCTATGATGATGAGGGCAATAGGGGAGGGCTATCTCTTGGGGAGCGGTTTGTGATCATGGGCGATCAAAATGCCGATCCGTTTGATGGGGATGATACCGACGATGCGATTTTGCAACTGCTCGACAATCCGTTTATCAACACGTCGGTGACTCCTAGTAGCGAGGGAGGTGTGGACGCCGCAGACCGTCAAGGGGGCGCAAATGACGAACATGAAGGCAATCCAGCATTTGACACGGCGGACTTCGCAGATACCAGTCCAGGAAATCTCCGTGCTGACTATGTGCTGCCGTCTCGGAGTTTAGGTATTACAGGTGCGGGAGTATTTTGGCCCCCTAGTGACGATCCGCTGTTTGATTTGGTGGGAGATTTTCCGTTCCCCAGTTCCGATCATCGGTTAGTCTATGCCGACTTAGCCGTGGGCACTCCTGATTCGACTCGCAGGCAGGTTGCAGGCATCGATTTTTTGGGCGAAGTCACCTTTGAAACAGGGTTTACGCTTGAAGATACTGTGGTCGGCGGCCTGTCGGGACTCGCCTACGACACAGCCAACGATACCTACTACGCCATCTCAGACGATCGCAGCCAATTTGATCCGGCGCGGTTCTACACGCTGTCAATCGATCTGAGTGACGGAACGCTCGACGATGGCGACATCATATTTACCGATGTCACCACGCTGCTGAATGAGGCCGGAGAACCGTATGCCGAACTGAGCCTTGATCCAGAAGGCATTGCGTTGACGAATGACGGTACGATTTATGTCTCGTCAGAAGGAGATGTCAACGCGCTGCTCGATCCGTTCATCAATGAGTTTTCATTGGACGGGGAGCAACTTGATGAACTGCCGATTCCTGAGAAATTTTTGCCGACTGCGGATGGAAGTAGCGGTATCCGCAATAATTTGGCATTTGAAAGCCTGACGATTACTCCAGATCAGCGGTTTCTCTACACTGCGACAGAAAATGCCATTATCCAAGACGGAGATGCGGCTAGCTTGGATGACGGCAGCCCGGTTCGCATCATCCAGTACGACCTGGAAACGGGCGAACCTATCAAAGAACTGCTCTATGAAACCGATGAAATTGCGGATACCCCCATTCCTAGTGATGCCTTTGCCACTAATGGCTTAGTCGAACTTCTGGCACTCGATAACACCGGCACCTTGCTAGCACTCGAACGCTCTTTCTCAGTAGGGGTAGGAAATTCCCTCAAACTTTACGAAGTACAAACGCAACTGACCACTGATCTGAGCGGCTTTGATGGCGTGCTTGCAGACGAGGGCAATCCGTTTGGAGTCGAGGCGGGTGAGCCATTTGATGTGGATGCGATCGCCACCAAAGAACTCCTCTTCGACTTCAGCGACCTTGGACTCACCCTCGATAACGGAGAAGCCCTAGCACTGGGGCCTGTCTTACCCGACGGTCGCCAGTCTCTGATTGTCGCCAGCGACAACAACTTCAGCGACACGCAGTTCACCCAGTTCTTTGCCTTTGCGCTCGACTTTGATGAAATTCCAGATGTTCAGCCCGTTCTAGAAACCCCAGATGAGATTCGCTTTGGCGATCCGGCCAATCCTGATCTGGCACAGGAATCCGACCCGGATGACCCCGCAATTTACGTTCACCCCACGGATTCATCCCAGAGTTTCGTCATTGCCACGCTGAAGAATACGGGATTAAAAGTATTTGACCTGAACGGCGAAGAACTCCAGGACATCTCCCCAGAAGGCGCGCGCTTCAACAATGTGGATTTGGTGTACGGGTTCAATCTGAACGGGGAATTGGTGGATTTAGCCATAGCGAGCGATCGCGCCAATGACACCCTCGCCATCTTCCG
>DBGGTD010000181.1:0-4914 GCA_051162585.1 Elainellaceae cyanobacterium | reverse complement strand
CCGTTCCAATAGTGCATTGGTCGCCACCGTCGTTCCCATCTTCACGACCGCAATCTGATCAGCGGGAATTAAATCATCGGTTGCCAATCCTAAAACCTCGCGAATTCCCTGAAGTGGCGCATCAGAATAGCGGTCTGGATTTTCAGACAGCAGTTTGTGAATAATCAGCTCGCCAGATGGAGTCTGCGCAACGACGTCAGTAAACGTTCCGCCACGGTCAATCCAAAACTGCCATTGCTGCGAATGATGCCCACTCTGCTGATCGAATGGCAAATGACGAACCGACATATCAGCCTCCTAAACCCATGCACCAAATTTCAGGAATGTGCTCATCACACATTGAGGAACACTTAAGTATTAAAAATTTAGCGAACTTGAGAAAAAAATGAGCATCGTCATAGATACTCGTCAATAGTTCCTCTTACCTTCTGATGCTACAGCGCCAGAGTAACCCGTTGGGGTAGAACCAAGCTGTAATGGTCTATGCCAATACCAGACTTGCTTTTCCAGCCTCAGTTTTAGTTGACATCTACACTCATGCGGAGATACCTGACATGTCTGACCTGAATGGCACACTCATGCAAGCGTTTCACTGGGATATTCCTCACGATGGTACGCTTTGGAGCGAGCTTGAAATGAAGGCAAAGGATTTAGCCAGTGCAGGCTTTACAGCGCTTTGGTTGCCTCCCGCCTATAAAGGACAAGCGGGCGAATATGATGTGGGGTATGGCGTCTATGATTTATTCGATCTGGGCGAATTTCAGCAAAAGAACAAACATGAAAATTCGTGCCGGACAAAATATGGAACTCGCGACGAATATCTAGCTGCGATTCAAGCGCTCAAACGTCACAATATTCAAGTTTATGCAGATGTTGTTCTCAATCATAAAGATGGTGGAGACGAAACTGAACGAGTGATGGCAACCCCCTATGACCGAGACAATCGAGTTGAGCCGAAAGGTGGATTGCAAGAAATCGAAGTCTACACGCGTTTCACGTTTCCTGGACGAGGCGACAAATACTCCAGCATGACGTGGAGTGCATGGCAGTTTGATGCGGTTAACCACAACATGATTGGCCCCAATGATGGCACGGTCTATCTGTTAGAGGGGCGGAGTTTTGATAATTTCGTCAATCTAGAGAAAGGCAATTATGACTTTCTGCTCGGTTGTGACCTAGATTTTGATAATGAGCAGGTGCGCGGGGAACTCCTGTATTGGGGACGATGGTATCTTGATACAACCGGCGTTGATGGCTTTCGCATAGATGCCATTAAGCATATTCCAGCCTGGTTTTTTGACCTGTGGCTTGATCACGTTAGAGACTATACTCAGAGAGATTTATTTGCTGTCGGTGAATACTGGTCGCAAGATATCGAAGCGCTTCATTGGTATATTTCTGAGACTGAAGGACGGATGTCTCTGGTGGATGCCCCGCTCCATTACAACTTCCATCGAGCGAGCTTGCAAGGCAGTCATTTTGATATGCGGCAACTGCTAGACAACACGCTGATGCAGCAACAACCTGCCCTGGCGGTGACATTTGTCGAAAATCATGATTCCCAACCCTTACAGTCGCTTGAATCTGTCGTTGAACCGTGGTTTAAGCCACTAGCCTATGCATTTATTTTGCTCCGCCAAGAGGGATATCCGTGTGTGTTTTACGCGGACTACTACGGGGCCCATTATCGCGGCAAGGGTAGAGACAACAATGAGTATGAGATTTGGATGCCGTCTCATCGCTGGATAATCGACAAGTTCTTATATGCTCGAACGAATTTTGCCTATGGCGACCAATATGACTATTTCGATCATCCCAACACAATTGGTTGGACGCGACTTGGAAACGATCACCATCCCAAAGCGATGGCAGTGATTATGACAAATGGGGATGAAGGCTGGAAGTGGATGGAAGTCGGGAAACCTGATGCCATGTTTTATGACGTCACGGAGCATATATCTGACCCGGTGCGAACGAATTCGAGCGGATGGGGACAGTTTTCTTGTAAGGGTGGGTCGGTATCAGTATGGGTTGAAGCATAGTTGCAATCGGAGGAGCAATGGGCGATCGCTCATTAGACACCGACTCATCATTATGCCTTGCTTTGATATAGCGTTGATTTCGGCTCTAGAGCATTTTTAGAAAACTGATGTGGCAAATCGATTAAAAATCGTATCCAGCCCTGCTCGCTAGTTACGGTGATACGTCCTTGAAGTTGTTCAACAAGCTGCTTAACCAGCGCTAGTCCCAAGCCAGTGCCGCCGTGTTTCCACGGATCATTCTTGGGAACGCGATAAAATTTATCAAAGATTCGCTTAAGTTCATCAGCAGATAGACTCGTTCCAGAATTGCTAATACTAACCTGAACCCCTTCGGAAGTCGTGTGTGCTGAAACGATAATAGTGTTCCCTGAGGGGGTGTATTTGCAGGCATTATTGAGGAGTTCACAGAGAATCCGATTCAAGCTGGATAGGTCGGTCGTGAGGTTGGGTAATTCAGAGGGAATTTTAATGTGAAGTTTTTGCTGCTGGCTCTGAGCACGTTTTACAAACGGCTCTGTAATGCTGGTTAATAAAACCCGGAGATTAATATCTGTTAATGCCAGATATTCAATTCCTGAATCAATCCGCGCTAGGTCGAGCAAATCGTTGATCAACGAGATTTCTCGGTGACATTCGCTGCGCAAAATCTCCAGATACTTAGCGATGGGCTGTCGAGGCGAGCTAAGAACCCCTATCTTCTCTAAGCTAACGTCTAACATTTGAATGGCTACTTTGATGTTAGAGATAGGCGTTCGCAATTCGTGGGAAACCGTACTGAGAAATTCATCTTTGAGAGAGTTGAGCTTTTCTAGCTCTCTAACTTGGGCTTGTACAGACTGATACAGCCAGGCTTGCCGAATGGCGATCGCACACTGATTAGTAACCTGTTGCACTAAGCGAATCTCGGATTCACTAAAACTTAACTCTTTATCTTTAATCAGCAGTAAATCACCTAACACACCTTGATCGTCGAGGATTGGGCACACTAAGACTGTCACACAATCCTCCACCTGATGTTTGGCAAATGTTGGGAGTGATGCACAAAATTGAAAGCTGTTGCCATCTTGGAGCTGATGATAGATATCTGAAAACTCTGATGGATTGAGTATTGGTCTGGAATGATTACGGTGGGTTGACGCAGAACATTCAGCCTTGATCGTGACAGTCTGTTGTTCAATATCGTGAATTGACGCATTGCAATAAAAAACCTGAGGCAATGAGGCAAGCTCAAGAACAGCAGTTTCCAAAATCTGATTCTCGTCTAGACTGTCGCGCACCTTATCCGTGATTCGCTTGAGCTTTGACTCATAATCGAGAGCTTGCTGCAACTGCACTGTGTATCGGCATAAGGTTTCTTCAACCCGCTCCCGATCAGCGGTTGCTCGCGATAGTTCGATCAAATTGCGCCGCAATTCTAGCTGAGTAACGACTTGACGTCCTAATGCTTGTAATGCGCTTATTTGTTCTGGCTTAAGCTCACGTGGGACGTGGTCAATGACGCAGAGGCTTCCTAACGTATATCCTTCTGGTGTGATTAGAGGAGTCCCGGCGTAAAATCGGATGCGCGGATTGCTCTTAACGAGTGGGTTCTCGCTGAAACGGCTATCGACCAACGCATCTGAAACCATAAAAATATCAGGTTGGCAAATCGTGTAATTGCAAAATGCCATCTCTCGGCAGGTTTCAGTGGCCTCTAAGCCAATTTTAGATTTGAACCACTGGCGACCCGAATCGACGAGGCTGACTAACGCAATGGGGACATTACAAATCTGGGCAGCCAGATGGGTTAAATCGTCAAACGCATCTTCGGGAGATGTATCCAGAATTTGATACTCATAAAGTTTTTCGAGTCGTGCCAGGTCATTGTCAGGTAACGGAAATTCCATACGATTGGATCCAAGGCTAGGAACTCACTGCGGATTGGGCGATTCGGATGCGTCAACACTAGCCCCTGATACACGAGTCGAATCTTAGTGTCGACATGCTTGTGATAATTTTAGAAATTGGTTTGGTTGAATGCTTGGAAGCTGAACTAGCAATAGAAAACCTTCATAATTGAATTCTTAGAAAATCTGGATGAACCGCTATTTTGGGGGCGGATGATTTTGATCGTTCAGCTTTGATCGTTCAGCTAACGCCTCTTTCAACATCTATAATTCCCTAATAATTCCCTACGATGCTGATCAATTTTTCACGCCCGACAAAATAGAATCAGTGCAGTATAACAATCCCAGATTTTGAAGCCCTACCGCGAGACCTTGGCAAACACCCGCTAGAAAATCTAAGTCAAGCGTATCAAGGCGATCGCTCCCTAAGTGATAGTGAGGATTTCGCATAAACGAGGTATCGGTAATCATCATGGCTTTATAGCCCCGATCCCAAAACGGTGCATGGTCACTGAGGCGCGTTTGAGGCATAATCAGACCGCGCTGTCCTGCTGGAAGCCATTCGCAGGGCACTCCGGCCTGTTTAATATGATGGCTAAGCGTCATCAAGTCGGGAATAGTCGATATATTGCCAATCAGCCCAATAAAATCTCCACGATTGGGATAGAAAGCCTGTAACCCAGCCGGATAATGCTGCGAACCAGGAGCCGAATCGCAGTAGCCAATCATCTCAAGCGATAGCATGAGTCGCAGCGCTTGCCGGTGCTGGTTTAGCTCTGTCGCGTAGGCTTCGCTCCCTAACATGCCGTACTCTTCCATATCGAATGCCACAAAGCGGGTTGGATATCGAAGGGGATGAGTCTTCGTGACTCTTGCCAGCTCTAGCATTCCGGCAACGCCAGTGGCATTATCATCTGCGCCAGGGCTACCCGGAACTGCATCATAATGAGCCCCGATAAGAATTGGCGGGGCATTGGAAGTTGGAT
>DBGGTD010000180.1:0-3755 GCA_051162585.1 Elainellaceae cyanobacterium | reverse complement strand
TGTCGGAAATCACCAATTACGTTATCAAGTGCTTGGGCGATCGCCAACAACGCTATTTCCTGCCACCGCTTCCCAACGATTTGTAGTCCAATTGGTAGACCCGCCTGAGTTTGCCCAATCGGAATCACCACAGCCGGATGACCACTGAGATTAAACGGCATGGTGTAGGCTCCATTGGCAACGGCGTGAGGAACGGATCTACCGTCAATATCAATGGCGCTCCAAGCAGGACGATGGGTAAACGCAGGGGTTGCGGCGACAGGCATAAGCCATACATCCCAAGGCTCGAATGCTTCATCAATTTGAGCAATAACGCGATCGCGCTCTGTCAACGCTTCAAAATATCCTTTCAAGCTGGGATTCAAAAATTCGGGTAGCACGCGGCTAAAATCTCCTAATTTTCGGAGGTCTTTATCTGCTTGAGTGGCAGTGCGAAAGATTTGCGTGATACTGCGCTTGAGAGTGTATCGGTCCACGGGTTGAGCGTAAACGAGAAGATATACTGCCATCCTCGTATACAGATTGAGAATAGTAGACAAATCAAAGGGCTGAGGACGCCAGCGCTCAATCTGGGCACCCAATTGAGCAAGGGTTTGGGCAACGGTTTGAATAGCCGTGCGAATATCAGCCGCGACTGGAACTTCTGCCCATTCATCAATCCAGGCAATTCTCAAATCCTGTAAGGACTTGCCAGAGAAGGCATCGAGCGGAACTGGTGGAACGTCAGGACGACGCAAATCTGATCCTGCGATTAGAGAAAAACAGAGTCGAATGTCTTCGAGCGATCGCGCAAAACAGCCTACGGTCATCATTTGCCGCAGACAGTGAGGCATCCCTGGCACTTCCGGAATCATTCCATCGGTAGAAATGCGGCGGTCAGTTGGTTTCAACCCATACACTCCACAAAAATGAGCCGGTTGGCGTACAGACCCCGCAATGTCATTGCCGATATCTAACGGTGAAAGTCCGGCTGCAACCGCTGCTGCACTTCCTCCGGAGCTGCCGCCTGCTGTATGGTCAAGATTCCAGGGATTATTCACCCGTGGGAAGAGCGAATTTGTACTCTGAAAATCTCCCGCCAGTTCCGCCATATTTGTCTTTCCGAGAATCACGGCTCCGGCTGCCCGCAGCCTGCCGACAACAGTCGCATCCTGTTGAGGAATATAGTCTTTAAGGGGAATGTAACCCGCTGTGGTACAGAGTCCAGCCGTTTCAAAGATGTCTTTAATAGTAATGGGGACTCCATGCAAAGCCCCCCAATAGTCTCCCTTCGCTAAAGCTTCATCCGCTTGCTTTGCCCTGCTGCGGGCATAGTGTTCGTCTAGAGTGCAGACAGCATTCAGTTTCGTATTGTGTTTTGCAATTTGAACCAGATAATCATCAAGGACGTCGACTGCCGAGACTTGGCGATCGCGAATCATCTGAGCAAGGCGATGGGCAGGTAGAAAAACCAGGTCACTCATCGGTTACTTTCCCCTCATGCGTTAGACTCCACGCCTTGATAACAATGCTAATCGCTTGACCGAATAGCAGTATGGGCTTGAGTCAGTTAAGACTAGTTCTTTTAGAACCTAAACGTAGTTCGCAGCGTGCCGACAACATAATCACTGAACCCGTCCACATCATTAACCTGATCCGGGTTTGTGACCCAAATAATGCCAGGTGTGATCGAAATATTATCGGTAATGCGAAATTTATAAAAGGCTTCCGCGTGAAGTGACGCTGCGTTGGGCAAGCCACCTATTCCTTCAATGCCGCCCAGATAAGGCTCAACGCCAACAAAAAAGCCGCCTAAATTTCCTTCCCCTAACAAATCAGGCAATGCTAGTCCCAATCCGTAATACCAGACTTCGCCATCTGCCTCGTCTAGAAAAATCACATCGGTATAGCCACCAAATGCATTTAGCACGACATTGGGTGTGATTTGCCACGACGCTTCTATCCCATACGAATTAGTAACGGCTGGAACGCCCGCAGACACGTGAAATGCGTTGGCGAGAGTGCTACCCGTGAAAAACTCGCCATCAATGCCAGAGTCAAAAATAGCGCTGCTGTCGGTATGGTAGCCGTGAACATACGTTAGCCCAAACTGCAACGATGACGTAGGGGTGAAAGTCAACTGGCCTAATGCGGCATAGTCTCCATTAAACAACCCCTCTCCGGGGCTAGAATTTGCCGCATTTTCTGCCAAGTAACCTGCCGAAACGACGAAGCGAGACGCGGGATCGAGCGCCACGTTGAATCCGACGCCGGTGCCTCCACCAATGCGATAAATAGGACTAGCTTGGCTAAACGCCGAAATAGACCCACTGCCTCCGTCAAAGTCTTCAAAGAAAGGATTTACGGTGCTGTAGACATAGTGGTTGTGAGTGCTTCCCGTGGCGGCAACATAGGCTTCGAGGCGATCGCCAAGGGGAAAGTAGTAGGCAAGCCAATCGAGTTCAATATCATTGTCAGTATTGCCTCCGACACGAGGCGTCAGCCCTCCTGCCGCAGTCCCCGGAGCACCCTCAGGAGCCAAATCAAATTCTCCAGCAGGTTGCGGGTCGAGCGAAAAGGCAGACGGCGCATTGAAGGGGGTATTATTGCCAGTTGCAAGCCGGGTATAAAGGGCATCATTGCCGGTGAAACTAGTCACCAAACCGAGTCGGACACGGTTTTGAAACACCGTTTGATTGTCATCGTCATCCCCGAAGCGATCGCTCACTGCAAAGATCGCCTCACCGCTCAGCTTTGTCGTGGTAGAAAACTGATTGGCTTCAAGTTCTGCTGTTCTGGCTTCGAGCGCATCCACTTGACCTCTTAGGGCCGCTAGTTCAGCCGCAAACTCCTCCTGCAATCGTTGAAGAGTTTCTAGATCATCACGGGTTACAACATCTGCCAATCCTTGGGCAATGATCTCATTGACGCGATCAAGACAGGCATTGACGCCTGCCGCAAACTCGTAGCGACTGAGTGCTCGATTACCGCGATAGGTGCTATCAGGGTAGCCAACGATGCAGCCATATCGCTCAACGAGTGACTGGAGAGCTTGAAATGCCCAATCAGTAGGCTGTACATCCGAAAGCTGAGTTACAGACGTCAGCTGATCCATCGAATCATGATGCAAATCTGGAACAGACTGACTCTCAGATTCTGATAACGGTATTTGTGTGGATGACGAGTTAGCATCAGAGTCGTCTGATAAAGCATTTGAATCAGAACCATCAGGGGCGATCGCATCCGCGTTTCCATTGGGTTGAGCGATTCCAGGGAGAGCGAAACCATGGAAAACAACTAAAGAGAACAGTAGAGAATTTTGTAAGACTCTGAATGTCATGACAAACCTAGTGCTCGTTTTTGCTGGTCAGGTTACAGATGCTCCCGTCTTAGGAACCGTTGCAGATTCATCATAATCAACGAACTTGGCTTTGTCAGGCTGGTTTTTGCCGTAAATCCTCCGAATATCGATGATTGAATGGATTTATAGCAATTTTCAATTGCGTCAAGCGTGCACAGTTATAGCCATGAAAAAGCGCCCCAAATTTTGGGGCGCTCCACTCAATGATGAGATTGATGAACTAGGCGAGATGACCTAGCTATGGATGGAAGGTGCAGTCAATGCAACTGGAGTCGCTTCAGCACCGGCCAAGTCGAGTGGGAAGTTGTGAGCATTACGCTCATGCATCACTTCCATTCCCAGGTTGGCGCGGTTCAATACGTCTGCCCAGGTGTTGATTACGCGACCTTGGCTATCAATCACACTCTGGTTGAAG
>DBGGTD010000179.1:0-5964 GCA_051162585.1 Elainellaceae cyanobacterium | reverse complement strand
CTCTTACTCACTATGCAATCGTTGATTGATATCTTTGTTGTAGGTGGGATCGTGATGGTTCCACTACTCATTTTTTCACTGCTGGCGATCGCCCTGATTATCGAGCGGTGCATATTTTGGTATCGAATTAACCGCCACCAACGAAAGGTAGTGCGCGATATTCTCTCGACCTATCAGTATGATCCTGATACCACGGTTCCTAAACTCAAACAAAATGCCGATTTGCCCATTGCGCGAATCTTTTTGGAAGCATTGGAAATACCGCAGCTTTCTCCCAACGGATTTCGATTAGCGTTAGAAAGTGCTACTCAAGCTGAGTTACCGTTGCTGAGGCGCTTCAATACGGCGTTTGATATCATTATTAGCGCCGCGCCTTTATTGGGCTTGCTCGGCACTATTTTGGGGCTGATTCGCTCCTTCTCTTCACTCGAATTAGGTGATTTAAATGCCAGCAATGCTGCAGCCGTTACAGGTGGCATCAGTGAAGCTCTCGTTTCAACTGCCGCAGGCATGGCGATCGCCATCTTTACTCTCGTCTTTGCTAATCTGTTTCGCGGGCTATATCGACGGCAGGTGGCGTTGATTCAGGAATATGGTGGACAGATGGAGCTGATGTATTTGTGTCGCTATGAGCAGGAGCATGGGAAAGCACTGGTGGGAGGTAGACAACCATGAACATTCCAGAAGATCCCGATATGCCCGCTCAGATTAACATCGTGCCGATGATTGATGTCATCTTTGCAATTTTGACGTTTTTCATCATTTCGACATTATTTTTGACACGTTCAGAAGGCTTACCGGTGAATTTGCCCCAGTCAGACACAGCAGAGTCACAGCAGCAAACTAAGATTGTGGTCACAGTCGATGAATCAGGTGAGATTTCATTGAATCAGGAGCCGATTCAACTTGATGAATTAGCGTCCGGAGTCGAAGCATTGAAGGGCGATCGCGATGATGCACTTGTCACGATCAACGCCGACGAAAAAGTCTACCACGGTATTGTAGTTGCTGTGATGGATGAACTCCGCACCGTTGAAGGAGCTCGATTAGGCATTGCAACACAGCGTCCGCAAGCTCAAGCTGCACAGTGAGTAAACGCGTATTGGCTTCTCGAATGCCTAAACGCAATTTGCTAGACTGAACGATAAACAATCATTTTGAGGATTGGCATATGGTGAGAGAGTCCTTGTCTCAATCACAATCTAATACTGCCTCAAACAGTCCTCCCCTGCAAAGTGGCGATCGCTTGACGCGTCCTGAATTTGAGCGACGGTATGCGGCGGCTCCCCACATCAAAAAAGCAGAACTCATCGAAGGCATTGTTTACGTGGCATCACCTTTACGACATGAACAGCATGGCAAACCTCATAGTCGAGTAATGACCTGGTTGGGGGTCTATCAGGCAATGACTCCGGGTGTGGATTTGAGTGATGCGCCAACCGTCAGACTTGATCTTGATAATGAACCGCAACCCGATGCAGTCTTGTTTATTGAATCGAATGCAGGTGGGCAAACCCGATTGAGCAATGATGGTTACATTGAAGGCTCGCCAGAATTGATTGTCGAAATTGCAGCCAGTAGTGCCGCGATTGATACGGGCAGTAAAAAGCAGGTCTATCGCCACAATGGTGTATTGGAGTATGTAATTTGGCAATCTTATGAGAATCAACTAGAGTGGTTTGGTTTGACGGATGGGGAGTATCGGTTGCTGTCTCCCAGTTCTGATGGCATCATTCGCAGTCGGGTGTTTCCGGGGTTATGGTTGGAAGGGGAGGCGCTGCTGAGTAATCAGATGGCGAAGGTATTAGAAGTGCTGCAAGCAGGGATTAAGTCAGCAGAGCATGGGGCCTTCGTGAAACAGTTGGATAAAGGGAAGTAGAAATATTGGAAGGGCGATCGCCGATATCCTAAATGCCGTATTAAACCTGCCAGACAGTAACATCGTCTTGACGACTTGCTTCTTGTTGTTGTTGTCTACGCTCCTCTCTTGCTCTGTCTTCTTCTCTCTTCTGTTTCTCAAGTCTCAGAGTGATGAAAATAGCAATGCCTACCGTAGTAATTGGACTACCAAGAGCTTTTACCCAATCCCGAAATATTTCATTAGTGAAAAGCCAAATCAGAGCGGAAGGCAAAAGGAGCATGACCATCCATAGGGATTCCAGCAGCTTTATGACAGGCTCGTCTGACCAATCAAACTCCATTACGACTCACCAAAACATCCACCCAACTATAACCACACAATGCGATCGCCCTCCTCACACCATCACGCTCCAGATCCTTAACCCACAACTATTAGGAATCTTGATTGACACTGCGACGACCCCACCCACTACATCGCATCTGGATCGACACCCAAATCCCGTAATCGAGCAGCGAGTCGCTCTGCGCGATCTTCGGCGGTCTGTCCGGCGGCCTCGGCTTCGGCATGGCTGAGGAGCTTCTCGCCGGTTTTGGGATTATGGACTCTTTGGCTACATTCAAGGACTCGTGCACACCGTCTCCATATCCCTAATTGTGCCTGCCAAGCACTATGCCCGCGCCTCCGCCTTCGAATCGCTGCAGATGTCGGGCAGCTATGTTATTGCCCCGGCGCTAGCCGGCGCTATCTATGCCGTCACCAGGCTGAGCGGTATTCTGGCCATCGACCTGATGACGTTTGGGATAGCGATCGCCATCGGTTGCAGACAAACGTAATCAATCAAGCTTTGACTTTAGACCGATTGATAATAGGTGTTAATAAAAGCGCTTAGAGAACTGGAGGAGAATTACTGTCTGTAGCTGTTGTTGCACTTTCGGTTAATCCTAACTTTAGAAGGCGAGCAAACCGGGAGGTAGGGGTTTGAACTAAGGAAGTGCGATCGCCATACTCAATGACTTGTCCCTTCTCCAAAATCAAAATTTGATCAGCGCGTTTCACGGTTTCAAGCCGATGGGCAATGATGATGCCCGTACGATTCTCCAGCAACTGATCAACAGCCCGTTCGATTAGTATTTCAGTAGTTGGATCGAGGCGAGAAGAGGCTTCATCGAGAATCACCAGACCAGGATTTTTGAGAAACACACGGGCAAACGCCAGCAGTTGAGCTTGCCCCGCAGAAAGCCCAGCACTGTCTGAACTCAGAACAGTATTTAGCCCATTGGGTAGTGAATTTAGCCAGTCTGAAAATCCTAACATGTTTAGCGTTTGCAGAATTTCCTTATCCTGAATGGTGGCATCAAAGAAAGTTAGGTTATCGCGAATGCTGGCTTGAAACAGCTGCACATCTTGCGTGACCATGCCAACCCGCTGACGTAGATTTGAAAGAGGAACTTGGGCTATATCCCTACGGGACGCTGACGCGAACGCTTGCTCCCCAATATAAATCTCCCCACGTTGAACTTCATAAAAGCGCAGAAGCAGACGGGCGATCGTGGTTTTGCCACTGCCTGTGTGTCCTAGGATACCGAGGATTTGACCAGGGGGGAGGTGAAAGGTGAG
This sequence comes from Elainellaceae cyanobacterium, assembly GCA_051162585.1. Taxonomy (GTDB): domain Bacteria; phylum Cyanobacteriota; class Cyanobacteriia; order CAZCXK01; family CAZCXK01; genus DBGGTD01. The sequence goes on along the minus strand of DBGGTD010000179.1, from coordinate 2,486 downwards.
GGAGTGGAGAGTAGGGGAGTGAGGGAGTGGAGGAGTGGGAGAGTAGGGGGGTGGATGGGTAGATGGGTAGATGGGTAGATGGGTGGATGGGTGGATGGATGGTGTTTCTTTGTGGGTTATCTCTTCACTGTTTGGATACCAGAACCAGACATTTTCAAAGGTGACGGAAAGTGCACCGGATGGAAGAGAGAGGTGTCCTTGATTTGGGATATTTGATTGTAGTTGAAATAGTTCTTGAATACGGTGAATGCTGGCTTCGACTTGCTGAAGCTGTTCTAATTCTTCACGGATGCGCTCGATGGGTTGGCTAAGCAGGTTGGTGTAATGAAAGATAAGATAGGCAGTACCGATAGTGATGGCTTGTTGGTTCCATAGGTGGACAACCAAGGCAAGGGCGATCGCATTCCCGACCGTAAAGAGTCCAACGCTGCCCGACCAAAGTAGTGTGCTCGCAAAGCGGGCTTTGTGGTAGACGGGCAACCAGTCTTGCAAAATGTGGTAGAAGCGGTTCATTACATAGCTTATGGCACCATTAGCTCGCAGGTCTTCTCGTCCTGTAATCTGCTCGCCAATAAACCCAAAAAACTCTGCACTTTTCTGACGATATGCCGTCCAGGGTACAATGGCGAATCCTTGCACTCCCAACAGCAGCAATAGCGCCACGCCCGAAAACAGCGATAATCCTAGTCCAGCTCTCCAGTCTTCAAAGAACAGCATGACGAGAATCCCCACCAGCAAAATCCCATTGCCGAAGACATGAATCACCAGTTGCGAAAAAAAGCGTGAAAGCGCTGTCACATCGCCATCAACCCGTTCTACCCATTCGCCGGGTGTGCGAGATTTGTGGAAGGATAGATCAAGCTTGAGGCAGTGATCCACTAAGTCTATTCGAAGCGCATTGGTGGCCGTCCAAGCCACAGTCTCGCTGAAGTATGTCGTTACTACAGCGAGACTCTGAATCAAGACTGCGATCGCCATGAATGCCAGGGCGATCGCTATTAGGGTTTGAATTGCTCCACCCGTTGTCGCAGTGTCAATAAAGATTCCTAGTAGTTGTGGGTTAAGAATCTGGAGGGCGATGGTGGCAAGGAGGGCGATCGCCAATCCAATCACGCGACCTCGCTGCGGTTTTAGATAATCGGATAGAAGAGTCCCATATTGCTTGAACGGAATTCGCATAAATCAATGCATTCGTTAAGGCCACGCATTATCCGGAACAATAGGGAGTCTACCGTAAAGCTTGAGTCGATTTGACTCCTAAACGGAGTTTTTTTGGCTCCTAAACGGAATTTTTGGTCTAGGCTACCTTGATCAGACGGGTCACTTGATATTGCTTGACGGGTTCCATCCACTGCACACTGCCTGAATTCCACATAGTGGTCACCTGACCATGCGCTTCTATACGGGCTTCATAAGCACCAGAGATGTTGCCATCTGGTGAACTGAAATCAATCCGAACCTCTACCCAGTCGGGATAGTCGGCATCGGGATCAGAAATTGCTAAGGTCTCCCCACTTTTAAGATAATTGAGCCAATCCCAGCCTTCTTTTATCCAGATTTCCCGCTCGGCAATTTGCTCAGCCCATCCTAGTCCTGCCCAACCCCGATAGAAGGAGCGCAATTCCGAGACAGATCCCTGACGGTGTACTAGAACGTCTAATATTTCGGGGACTAGATGTCCCCAATAGCGTCCCTCAGGCATATCCAGCAGTGTCGGTGCAAATTGATGTCCACCAATATGAGTACATCGCCAGATTCTCAGTGCAAATAAAGATGGAGAACTGTCATATTCGTGACGCAGTTTTCGATAGAGGGGATAACCAAATCGCCCACAGGCAAGGTCATAGCTGCCATGGGTGCAGATCATCATGTCCCGAATGTGGCTCGTTGGCTGCCGGTAGGGATCAAACTGAGATACTTCATCGGATTGCTTCAGGAGAGCCATTGCTAACGGGATGATCTCCTCTGGGGAAATGAGAAATTCTTGTTTTTCAAACTGGGCAAAGCGTTTAGTAGGGCGTTGATAGTGGAGTACGCGGGTTTGATTGGGGTGCGAGTCATAATCGGGGGCGATTGCCATGACTCTAGCAATGATGCCCTTTTCTTGACGTAACACCTTTGCCATTTTGTGAATCACACCCAACTGCGGATGCTCATAGACAAAGTTTTTGAACCACGGTTCTGGAAACTCAATAAAGAGAAACTGATCATAGTTCACGGCAGAACCAATGGGATCTTCGCCATTGGCTTTAGAAACTTCGCAGCAAAGTCGGCAATCTTTAGTGATGTCAATTTGAGTCATAGTTTTGTTGGGAGTAGATATCTAAACAAATCATCCAGAATCAAATTCGCAGTTATTGGTCCTCCTCCTTGAATGTAATCTCCAACGTTGTAAACCCTACCTTGTTTAACAGCACTTAACTGTAACCACAGCGGATCAGAGGTCAGCTTTTCTAGAGCAGATTGAGCTGCTTGATTATCCTGTT
>DBGGTD010000178.1:0-2490 GCA_051162585.1 Elainellaceae cyanobacterium | reverse complement strand
GTGTTTAAGGTGTATTGGTGGGAATCTAAACCTTGTGTATTCCCTAGAATTTAGTGCTAGTGGTCAGAAATTCGCCAGCAGTCATCTGACCGAGAATTGCGCAAGGATATGGGATGTAGAGACTGGAACAAACATTCAAACTCTTTATGGCCATACCAGTTGGGTTATGTGGACGGCATTTAGCCCTGATGAGCAAACCCTAGCTACGGCTAGCTATGATCGAACTGTCAAGCTCTGGGACGCTAATACGGGTATATGTTCGAGGACTCTACACGGTCACGAAGAAGCTGTAACGTTTACTGCATTTAGCCCTGATGGCGATCGCCTGGTTAGCGGCAGTTCTGACTGCACCATCAGAATCTGGAATCCCAAAACAGGCCAGTGTCTTCAAACACTGGAAGAACACTCAAATATTGTGCATTCAGTAAAGTTTAGTCCTGATGGACAATTTTTCGTGAGTAGCGCGAGCGATGCAGAACAACCCATATTGGTCTGGAATGCTCGAACTGGTGAACCTCTCAGAATTCTAAAAGGTCATACTTCTTGGGTGTATGAACTGACATTTAGTTTAGATAACCGAATGCTTGCAAGTGCCAGTCATGATGCAACCATCAGACTCTGGAATTATCAAACTGGCGAATGCCTAACGATATTAGAGGGTCATACTGATTGGGTTTGGTCTGTCAGCTTTAGTCCTGATGGCAAAATGCTGGCAAGCGCCAGTCGGGACAGTACGGTGCGGGTGTGGGACGTTCAAACTGGACAATGCCTCAGCGTATTTAGAGGCAAGCCGATGGAGATTTTTTCAGTAGCCTTTAGCCCGAGCGGAACTTTTGTAGCCAGCGGTGGACAGGATGAGGGGATTACGTTTTGGAATCTAGAAACTGGTGAACCGTTCCGGATTTTGCGATTACCGCGACTATACGAAGGCATGAATATTAAAGACGCCGAGGGACTGACAGAGGCACAGGAAGAAGTCCTGATTGCTTTAGGAGCTACTCAATCTAACTAATGAATATTGCTAAGTACCTCGGCACAATTAAAAACCAAATTCAAAATAATATGAGTTCGTCCGATTTGCCCTTTCTTCTGGACACTGTTTCCGGCACACTAAGGGCATCAACCCGCTGCGATCGCCAAGTTGAGCACGCCATGAACATTCTCGTTATGAATGCCGGATCGAGCAGTCAGAAAAGCTGCCTATACCAATGTTCTCGCGATCAGTTACCCGACCATCCACTCGAACCACTCTGGGACGCTCAAATCGATTGGACGAAGCAATCAAATGCGGCGGAGTTAACCGTCAAAACAGCTCATGGGGAAACCCTTGAAGCATCCTTAGAGCCCGATTCTCGCCCTGACGGTATCGCAGACATGCTTAAAACTCTGTGGCAGGGCTCAACTCAAGTCATCGAACGTCCAGACGACATTCAGTTGGTGGGGCATCGCGTGGTACATGGTGGAGCTGACTATCAAGACAGCACCTGGATTACGCCCGATGTCAAAGAGGCGATCGCCCGTCTCATTCCTCTAGCGCCTGCCCACAACCCTGCTAATTTAGAAGGGATTGATGCCGTCGAGCAGATTTTGGGGCACGATATCCCTCAGGTTGCGGTGTTTGATACGGCATTTCATAGTCGTATGCCCCAAGCCGCAATTGTGTATCCAGGTCCCTATGACTGGTTGGAGCAGGGCATTCGCCGCTACGGATTTCACGGCATCAGCCATCAATATTGCGCTCGTCGTGCCGCCCAAATTCTTGGGCAAGAGATGTCTTCGTTGCGCATCATTACCTGCCATCTCGGAAATGGGTGCTCGCTCGCCGCGATTCAACATGGCTATAGCATCAACACTACAATGGGGTTTACTCCCTTAGAAGGGTTAATGATGGGCAGCCGCTCTGGGTCGGTTGACCCTGGGCTTTTAATTCACCTGCTGAAACAACATGACTATACGGCTGAGCAGCTCAATCACGTCTTGAATCGAGAATCAGGGCTCAAGGGAATTTCCGGCATTTCGAATGACATGCGTCAGATTGATGGCGCGATCGCCCAAGGAAATGAGCGGGCCCAACTTGCGCTCGATATATTTGTTCACCGCCTAAAAACCCACATTGGAGCCATGATGGCATCTCTGGGCGGATTAGACGTGCTGGTGTTTACAGCAGGCATTGGCGAACATCACCCGCCAACGCGAGCACTCGCGTGCGAAGCGTTTGAGTTTTTGGGCTTAAAGCTAGATAACCAAAAAAATGAGCGATCGCCCGTTGACGTGGATATTGCTCGACCTGAATCAACCGTGCGGGTTGTGGTCGTTCATACCCTCGAAGATTGGGCGATCGCTCAAGAATGCTGGCAGTTAGCAAGGTCAACTCATCAACATTGATGTTGAGGTTAACGGTTGCCAGCTTGTCTAAGCGAATCGACAGTGAAACCGTTCATTGAATTTATTGATTTCCTTGTCCGCCTAAGAATTCGTCGCGCTGACGCT
>DBGGTD010000177.1:0-3381 GCA_051162585.1 Elainellaceae cyanobacterium | reverse complement strand
CCGTTTTGTATTCCGGAGAAGACCCATGTCCTCCTTTTTTCTTTTCCTCTTATCCCATCTCGAATTCTGGAAACCTGTCCTAACGCAGGACGACTTTAAGTCTCAGTATGCCGATGGGCATCGCGATTTTAGTTGGCGTCGATTCCACGGCGTTGTCCTCTATGGCATTTCGTTAGCAGGCTTAAAGCTCCAGGGGGCGGATCTGCGCTATGCCGATTTACGGGGCGCTGACTTTACTGGGGCGAATCTCAGCGATGTGGACCTCCGTGGCGTTAATCTGACGGACACGGATCTATGCAAAATCAATCTACAACGGGCTCGTTTGCAGGGGGCAAACCTTAGTCAAGCCAATCTATGCCAGGTCAATCTAGCTCAGGGGAACTTACACGCGGCCAACCTGAATCGAGCCGTCTTAGCAGGGGCGAATCTGGCTCACGTTCGACTCAATTATGCGAATTGCAGCGATGCAATTTTTACAGAAGCCAACTTAAGCAATGCGAGGCTGTACCAAGCGAATGTTGCTCACGCAGCGATGGACCGGGTCAACTTGGCTGGGGCGGATTTGCGTGGAGTGAACCTGGCTCTCGTGGATATGCAGGAGACAGGGTTGGGCAAGGCTAGATTTGCGCTTCAGAACGACGACAAAGCCATCAGGCTATACAGCAACACCCGGGATGCTGTGCAAATCGTTGCTAGTGGCGTGAAGCGCAGCAACGTGTCACTTCTAGATGCGTTTACTGGCAACTACGAGGTACTGCCACCGGACTCTTCATCGAGACGGAACGGGTAGGGATGGAACTTGCGGGAAGGGCGGAATCTCTGCCCTCTCAATTTTCTGGACACCTGATACCTCTTATGAATTCCGCTTAAATGCATAAAACATGAGCTTTCTAGCGTTTACAACGTGTCTACACTTCCAAAATTCAAGGGTGCATTATCTTATCTCATACGGTTTTGACGTGTTTACAGTGTGCGGTGATGAAACAAAGACGAACGACTGAGGTGATCAGTTTTCGCTTAGAGCGTCAATTGGTAGCAGACTTGCGCAAGAAGGCGCTTATGGAACGAGTAGACTTTAGTGAGTATATTCGAGACATGCTGTTTGAGGCCCTGGCCTCTCACGATATCCGGGCGGATTTGGCAGAGATGCAGGTGGTCATTGAGGAAATTGCATCAGATGTGAGTGAACTGAAATCTGCCATAGAAGCGATTCAGGAGTATTTCACGGAGTGAAATTAGTCAGGTTAACCTTTTTTAATTGATTCCAGTGCCCGATTTCGGTAGTGCTGAGCCGTTGATTCTCAATCAGGAGAAGGATTCACATGGCTAGTGTGTTTATTAATCAGCTCACCTTGACGGCGATTGTTGCCAGTGAGGTGGAATGCCGTCAGACGAAGTCTGAGAAAACGGTTGGGACCTTTAATGTCAGTATTCCAACGGTTCGAGATAAGGAGACGACCTGGGAAAGTTTCCAGGTTGAGGTCTGGAATGGCACGGCTGAAGCTTGTGCGACCTATCTCACCAAAGGATCGAAGGTGTTGATTCAGGGGTTACTGAAGCAAGCTCGATGGGAAACCGATAGCGGCACTCGAAGTCGAGTTTTTATTCGAGCCAATTTGGTGGAGTTTATTCGGTTGAAAGACCCCTCTGAGCCTCAAGCTGATGAGTATTGAGTCGGTTGACTGTAAGGTTCGAGTGATAGGGAGGCACGTGCTTCCCTTTCTTTTCTCTCTACTTTATGGAGATTTGGGCGCTTAACCGACTGCCGCTACAGCCTAGGCCAGCGTCTGAGAGCTAAGAGAGACTGAGGGCTGCCGCTGCCCTTCTCCCGGCGGTCAGCGTCACCAGGCCCTGGTCAGGGCTAAGGGGTTCGGCGTCTTCCTCTCGTCAGCCACCCAACGCCCAAGCCTTGACTCAGCCCCTTGCCCAAGACCCGCTAAGCACTCAGCCCCCGGTCTAAGCGCTCTCGTCAGGCGCTGGGCCTGGAGCAGCAGTGAATTCAGCGGTCATTTGGTGTGAGCAGGTTTACTTTTACCGTTCAGTTCGATAAAACACTCCTCAACGTTCCCACCAAACCTATAAGAGAGGATGGAGCCGCAATTCAGGAGTACCTCTCATCCAGAAGCAGATGGTGACGCATGGGCCGAGTTGAATTTTGGCTGTCAAGATTCTCAGACCGCAAAGTCGCTGTACTGTCGTGCAGATCTGCGTCAATTCCGTCTCCGTATTCGGGACTTACCGACTAGTGAACAACCTCGAGAACGATTGCTGCACGAGGGGGCTGAGCATCTATCAACTGGAGAGTTGCTTGCCATTTTGCTGGGAACCGGACAGAGCAGCTCTAAGCTTTCAGCGATTGGGTTAGGACAGATCGTCCTGCAGCGATTACAGAATGATTATGCAGATGTTTTCAAAGGACTGCGATCGCTCACACCTGAAGAATTAATGCTCATACCCGGCATTGGGGCGGCAAAAGCCGCTGTGATTCTAGCTGCTGTTGAATTGGGCAAGCGCGTGTTTCATCCTCATCCAACATCGGGAACTGTGATTGATGATCCGGCGATCGCCGCTCAGGTTTTTGCCAAGGACTTAATGTGGCAAGAGCAGGAACAATTTGGCGTGCTCTTGCTTGATGTGAAGCATCGGGTAATTGGTAGCCATATTATTTCAATTGGGACTGCCACAGAAACCTTAGTTCATCCTCGAGATGTGTTTCGGGATGTAATTCGCAGAGGGGCAACGCGAGTGATTGTGGCTCATAATCATCCGTCTGGAGTGGTGGAGCCCAGCCAAGAAGATATTGCGTTGACTCGGCAGTTGCTCCAGGCTGGACAAGTTCTGGGCATTCCCGTTTTGGATCATCTTATCTTAGGATGTGGGCAGCACAAGAGCCTTCGCCAAAGCACAACGCTGTGGGATGAGTTACCTCAGGAGGAAACTCGGCTCGGCAAGTGAGTTTTGCTTCGCTGAGAATTAAGCGTGGATGATCGTTATTCGAGTCACGAAACAACTGACATAGCAAAAGGCAGAAGGCATTATCCACCAACCCCTCCGATGTGAGTAAAAAATGGAAGAACCCCTTAAGCCACCGCTGGAGTGGAGCAAAGCGGCAGAATCTCAGAGTTGGGCTCTGGCAGTGGCGTAAAGCCCACACCCTAGACCTAGAGATGGCCACTGTCTCCTTCACCTCAGTCTCTGCAAAGTGTTTCTTAGGGGAAGAACAACAGCATTTAGAATGGCGATCGCGTCTTGAAGGCAGAAATCAAAAGTCAGAAGGATAAAGGACAACAGAAAACCTGCGATCGCCTTTGTCATACCAATTCCCGGAAGACATGCACTAAATTAGGAATTGATGATGATGAGGAGTACATCTGATGGCGA
>DBGGTD010000176.1:0-4786 GCA_051162585.1 Elainellaceae cyanobacterium | reverse complement strand
GCGCAGGGTTTTGAATTTGGTTTTTAATTGTGTCGAGGTACTTATCTTGAGCATTCAACTCAGATGATGAATCAAAGCAACCCTCATTCTATAGCCTTACGCCCTCGCGTAAGGCCTCTGAACGTGTGAGAACCGCGCGGCGCGCGGGTTCTCACACAAATCCGAGCCCATAGGGCTACAAGGCGTTGATTCTGAAACGAGGTGCGAATGTTAAAGTTTTGGTAAAGTTGGGAAATCTGGAGCATGACAGGTTGTCGTCATCTTCATGAAGAAGTCAATCTCGACAACGAAGATTTATAGACGTGTTTAAACCGCTTATTAAAACGTTAGAAGATTTTTCCGACGCCCTTTCCCCTTAAGCGTTATTCATGAAACTAGGGAAATGGCGTAGAGAGTAGGAAAATGACTTAACCGTAGCGATTTAGGATCGTCATAGTTTTGCGTGTGGTCAAAATTCAGCACATATGCCGGTTTTGACTCGGCTCTTGGATTGAATGTGGCTTTATCTTAGGTAAATGTACTAATATTTGTTTAGCGGGGAGAGCTTGCATCTACTATCTATTTGGGTTTAGAGTTTCTTACAAATTATTTTGTTTGGACTCTGAACTTTCTGTAAGCCATCCGCCCTGGTTTTCTCTGTCTCCCTTATTTTTCAGGTGCTTGGTGCTGTCCTATGAATGCTTTTCTCAAACTTTCGGGACTAGTAGTGGCTCTTACCGTCGGAATGCAGTGGGGGATAGAACCTGTCGCAGCATCAGGATGTTCCTCGTCTAGTTCTTCACTGCTGGTAGAATCCGTTAGCTCTGAACCTGATCTTTTAACACTATTTGGATATGTTCCTCCTGATACGGGTGGGCCTGATACGAGCCAGGGATCTGGAACGCGTTAGCGCGATGAGCGTTGATTTCGGACTTTTTGACTGGAGCTTGTGCCTAATTTGCTGCGAATGGGGTTAATGGGTCGGAGAAAGCCAACTATTCTCTCCTTGCACTGAGGTGTGATATTGCCATGATGGATCGGACTGAGGGAAGTCAGAGCGGTAATGACCTCCTCGACTCTCTTTCCTAAATGCAGCACTTTTCAAGATTAAAGCGGCGATGTCTAGCAAATTTCGAGTTTCACCCCATAGTCGCATTTGCTGATCGGGCTTAAAAAGGGGTAACGAAACGGACGGCGAGGGTTGGAGGGCTTTAAACCATCGGCTGATTGGCAGGTGAGAAAATTCGGTTTGCCATGCTTCGACGTGGGCGATCGCCCTATCGAGTGACTGTTGTTCTCGGCTAATGCCAGCGCTGCGCCACATCAACACCGGCAGTTCTTGCCCCCAATGACGGAGGCTTTCCTCTTGATCTGACCAGTCTCTGAGTGCGTCTTGAAGCGAGGAAGAATGGATGGCAGTATTCTTGGAGCGCGCGCGATCGGGGTCTACACCGTCAGGTCGTCTGTCTAGCTGAGCCAGTTGCGCCCCAAAGACGAGACATTCGAGGAGAGAATTGCTGGCGAGGCGATTTGCACCATGAACGCCCGTATTGGCCGTTTCACCAATTGCATAGATGCCTCGAATGGTGGTTTGGCTTAGCAAATCGGTTGCAATGCCTCCCATCCAATAATGAGCAGCCGGAGCTACGGGAATGGGCTCTCGAAACACATCAACGCCCCACGTCTGGCAAACCTGGATGATATTTGGGAACCGATGTCGGATCGTGTCGTCTGGAATGGGGCGCAAATCTAGCCAAACGTGGGAAAGGCCGTCTGGATCAGGCGGTGCGTTGCGCTTGAGGTAATCGAAAATGGCTCGACTCACCACATCGCGTGGCGCCAACTCACCGGATGGATGATAGTCAAACGCAAACCGCCGCCCTTGATGATCGAGAAGATGAGCTCCTTCACCGCGCACGGCTTCACTAATTAAAAATCGAGGCGCATTGGGTTTAGTAAGTGCGGTTGGATGAAACTGGATAAACTCTAAGTCGCGTAATACTGCGCCTGCTCGCCACGCGATCGCCACGCCATCACCTGTACTGAGGCTGGGATTGGTCGTTCTAGAAAAGACTTGCCCGCCGCCACCCGTTGCCAAGATGACCGAATGAGCTCGTTGCCACACAATCTGCCCGTGATGGATGAGGCAAATCCCCTGGCATGTTTGAGTGTCAGGATTCATCCACACATCTAGTGCGAATGCCTGGGACAAGACCTGGATATTTTTGCGGCTGAGAACCTCTGCCTTCAGAGTTGTCACCAGCGCTCGCCCGGTCGTATCGGCTGCATGTAAGACGCGACGACGGGAATGGGCTGCTTCTAAGGTCAATGCCAGATTTTCACCCGTGCGATCGAAGGCGACTCCCATCTCAACAAGAGATCGAATGCAGTCAGATGCGCGATGTGCCAAAAATGTGACGGCATCTCGGTCACACAACCCAGCGCCGGCCTCTAAGGTATCTTTAACATGCAACTCTGGAGAATCTTCAGGGGCGATCGCAGCCGCAATGCCTCCCTGTGCCCAATCGCTTGCTGAGAGCGATAGCGTATCTTTGGTGATCAGCCCGACTTGCAGATCACTGGGCAAACAAAGGGCTGCATATAATCCTGCTGCACCTGTTCCCACGATGAGAACATCAAAGTAGTCGGGATGCTGAACTGCGGGATGGGAGGGGGATGTAATTGGCACAGGTAGTTGCTCGCTAGCCGCTAACGAAACGATCAGTGTCGTTAAGCTTACCTTAACGTATTGAGTTAGGGAAAAGGGCGATCGCCCTTAACTCAAGCGCACACCGCTATATAAACGGGTGGCGTCTGATTCGGTTTTGGTCAACTAGCGTCTGATTAAGTCACTACAATCGTTCTATCAATGGATGGACTATCTCACGAAAAATTCTTGATATTTACGCCTCGCTATGCCAATATCTGCTAATTGCTTTGACACGATTAACTACCGTGACAACTTGCATTGGGCTAATTCTACATATCACTCTCATCATATAGGTCAAGGTAGAAATCGAATGGATACAGAATTGAAAATGGATTCAGCTCTAAATCAACTAGATTTAGAGCAAGCTCGCAACGAGTACTTCTTTAAACTGCCGAATGGCGTTAGTAAATGGTTGATCATTAATGTCTTAAAAGGACAAGAAGAGAAGAATATATTTATTGTTTATGTGATGGCAAACGTTCTTCTGACAACCGTTCCTTTCGCTATTCTTTTATACGTTGTCGAAGGCAGAGTGACTGATACCTTTACGTCGCTACTGGGATTTTTTTATGTCTTGTTTAACCTATTTGTCTATGCTAGGTCGTTTATCTTAGCGCTCCATTATTCGACGCATACCCCAATCTTCAACCGAAAATGGCAATTCCTGAAGCATATCAACACCAGTATTTTGTGTAATTTCTTTGGGATGCCATTATGGACGTACTACGCCCACCACATTGCGATGCATCATTGTGAAAATAACATGTTGCCCCATGACGTTAGCTCTACAATGCCATACCAGCGAGATTCTAAGCTCGAACATCTAAAATATATGCTTCGCTATGTCTTTTTGATATGGGTTGAGCTTCCGTATCACCTCATCCGATGCAGACGATACAAGGTTGCGCTCCGGAGTGTAGTAGGCACGCTGATCTTTTTCAGCAGTATCTACTATCTCTTTATGCTACGCCCCATTGCAACGCTTTTTGTGTTTGTTTTGCCCACTGTGATTCTATCGTTTGCGCTGATGGAAGGAAACTGGAAGCAACATATCTTTGTTGATCCAGATGACCCTAATAACAGCTATAAGTCAACCTACGCGTGCATTAATACGCCGACAAATTCTCTCAACTTTAATGATGGCTATCATGTTGAGCATCATGAGAATCCGGGGATGCCTTGGCATCGTCTCCCTCAATACTTTCAAGGAAAGATCGCTAACTATGCTCAGCAGGATGGATTTATATTTACAAATATTGGGTCAGGCCAGGTTGGAAGATTAGTCTTAAACGGGCAGCTCGAACAATTGGCAGACCATTATCTCAATGTTGGGCAAACGCTAAGAACAAAAGAAGAATTGGTTGAAGAATTTAGAAGGCGATTGAAGGCGATCGCCCCTACATCCTGAGAGTAGACGATGTTGAAGCATCACAGCATAGGCAAAGGCGCATATCATGCGTAGTTGATGGACGATCGACACCATAGGCGCTGAAAGCTCCGCTACAGAGGTCATGTAGCTATCGTTTGAGCGAGGTTTTATCCCTGAATAGCTTTTTGGGCGATCGCCCACGGTATGCATCATCAAGGGGCGATCGCATCGCATAGGTTCTGCCTAATCGCATCGCTTAGGTTATACCCATAAACAGTATTATGATGGACTGAAATATCCCTCAATAATTATTTGGACATTGTGATTGACCCAATCTTGCCAAAACTCAAAAGCTTACCAACATCGCTCCCATTAGAGGGTGCTGTCAGAATTGAGTTGGAAGAGGGCATTCCTATCTTTCGTGCCTCTAGCGATGTCGAAACACGGATTGAAGATTTGTTAGAGAAGCGGAAAGACGTTGGGTTAACCGAAAATGAGCAGCAGGAACTTGACCGCTATGAAGATATTGATGATTATCTGAGTTTTGTGAATCGAATGATTCGTAATGTCAACTTAAATGCGAGCAGATCTGTAAATTAACGTGTCTCGCAGCAAGATATCTGAAACGGTTCAACGAGGGGTTCGCCAACGGGCAAATTATTTATGTGAATATTGCCATGCGTCTGAGAAGTGGCAGTATATTCGCTTCACCATTGATCACATTATCC
>DBGGTD010000175.1:0-2161 GCA_051162585.1 Elainellaceae cyanobacterium | reverse complement strand
ATCTGACGATCGGATTTGTATCTCTCCAGAGTTCGGCGACCTCATTTTGCAATGCCTTATCCTCGGTGGGCACTGCTTCTTCATGAAGCTCGCTTTCAACTCGTTCCGATGCATCCGTGGTCATCATGTCACGCAATGTTCTAAAGATAACTTCAGAAATATCTCTAGCATCGAATATATCCTCCAACTGCCCTTTCAGCACGATTTTCTCTAGAAAAGGCATGTTTTTCTCCGCAATAGGCACCGATGGCCCACTTCTCAAAGATTCTGGAGGATTTTCCTCCATTTTCTCCAGCATTCTGCGTCCCTTCTCAGTCAATTCTGCCTTATCGAAGGTAATTAAGTGAGGCAGCGGGCCGTCGGGTGCGCCTAGCGTATTTGCAATTCGTACATTGACCTGATCAGGATCAACCAAATTAGGAACATCTTCCTGCCTTGCGTAAGCATTACCTGTAAATTCAGCGTTAATGTATTCCTTTTGGTTGAGGTAATCTAAATGCCCTAATAAATCTGATTTACTAACTTCTCGACCCGCTACATCTTCAGCGGTCACACTGATTTCATGCTTCCCGTCTGCTTTCTGATCGCCTACACCAATTTTCTTCAACAGAATGTATGCGATGTCTTCACGTAATGCGATTGGCATATTAAACCTCCAATATTTCAGTCGCTAAGTCACATCAATAGCAACTCAACCAGTCAAATTAGCAAAGTTCTTGATGCGCAATTACCTGTGAGCACCGTGCACAGATCAACTGGAGCTACTAGCATCAAATGCGCCAGGTGGGTTGCCATTGAAATGTATATTGTTGCTGACAATATTGACAATATGCGAAAAGATTTTGTTTGCACATCTACTATGAGGTGCATTTTTTGGAATTGTCTCCCTCACCGACGAAAGATTATTTCAAATCTCATTCAACAGATTTCAGATGTTTCTGCGATACGCAAGCATCCACGCGAGACTGCTTGAGACATATCGATGCATACAGAAGATCTATGCATACAGAGGATCTATGCATACAGAAAGGAGCGATCGCGTAATGCTGACTCAGCCCTGCCTCCAGCGACATCGCATCCTGATTGACTGACAAAACTCTGAATGCTGGCATATGCCCACTGCTCGACCCCGCGTTTCGCAAGCTTTGCTTTGCTTCACTGCTCTCAGACTGACAAATGCTGCTCGTTGCGCGCCTGCACTCGCTCGATTTTGCAATAAAATTTTAACTTTCTTAATATTATGTGAGATAATTTTCCTGTGTTCAAAGAAGTGAATGTTCAAAACCCTTGAATCAAGGAGTTTTGAGCTCTTCGTGAAAAATCAAGCAGAATTAAGTAGAGGAACACCCATGCCATTTACAATCGAGTCAGCTCGCGGCATTTTTCCAGACACCCTCGCTGCGGATGCTGTGCCAGCGACAATTGCCAGATTTAGTCAGCTTAATGCTGAAGATCAACTGGCACTTATTTGGTTCGCGTATCTCGAAATGGGCAGAGCAATCACCGTTGCGGCACCAGGTGCTGCAAGCATGCAATTTGCAGAGGCAACACTCAACGCAATTCGGCACATGAGTTTCCAGGAGCAATCCCAAGCGATGTGTGACCTTGCAAATCGTGCTGACACGCCAATTTGTCGAACGTATGCAATGTGGTCTCCAAACATCAAGCTTGGTTTCTGGTATGAGCTTGGAAAATTGATGGAACAAGGGCTTGTTGCGCCCATTCCAGAAGGGTATAAGCTTTCCGCAAACGCCTCAGCCGTGCTGTTGGCGATCGAGAAGCTAGAGCCGGGGCAGCAAATTACGGTATTGCGAAATGCTGTGGTGGATATGGGATTTGACCCTAACAAGTTGGGCAACTTCAGTCGAGTTACTGAGCCTGTTGCTCCTCCTCAGGACATGTCTCAGCGAACTCAAGTGACCATTGAGGGCGTAACCAATCCTACGGTGCTGAGCTATATGAACAATCTGAATGCAAATGACTTTGATGCGCTGATTGCTCTCTTTACTCCTGATAGCGGATTGCAGCCTCCATTCCAACGACCCATCGTGGGTAAGGATGCTATTTTGCGCTTCTTCAAGGAAGAATGCCAAAACCTTAAGCTAGATCCAGATCGGGGAGTTTCTGAGCCTACAGACGATGGTACATCCAAGTTAAGGTG
>DBGGTD010000174.1:0-6805 GCA_051162585.1 Elainellaceae cyanobacterium | reverse complement strand
TTAATTGTGACCACCGACTTAGTTCATTAACCTTCTGTATTGCTTTCTGCATTCCTTCGCTCAAAAATCGCTGAGCTGCCCCGCCTTTACCGTAAACACCTGAGACGACTTGAGCCATTGTGCGTCAAATGACCCCAGATGGGTAGTGGTAATCAGAGTCTGAAAGCGATCTTGAATGGTTTCGAGTAGCTGATTTTGACGATTTAAATCGAGCTCAGCCAAAACATCATCCAATAAAAGCAAGGGAGGTTCACCCACCACCGCTTCGATCAGCTTTAGTTCAGCGAGTTTGAGCGCCAAAACAAGGGTGCGCTGCTGCCCCTGAGAGCCATACTGCCGCGCTGGAGTGTCATTAATATGAAACTCGACTTCATCACGATGCGGACCCACCAGCGTGGTTCCCTGCATTTTTTCGGCGATCGCCCGGTCTTGAATTCGGCTTAAAAAAGCCTGCTGAATCTGAGTGGGGTCATCCTCAGCAATCGGCACATTCGGCATATAGTGCAGCGTTAGAGATTCGGTGCTGCTGCTAATCGACTGATGCCAGTGATTGGCTAGGGGCGCGAGCCGATCGATCACCCGCGCCCGCCGCCGAATCACCCGCGTTCCGGTGGCGGCCAGTTGAGCATCCCAGATGGCGAGCTCTGTTGAATCAACCGATAGCGTTGCCTCGGCTTCTACAGCAGCTCGAAGCTGCTTGAGCAGAGCATTACGCTGGCGAAGAACCAGATTATATTGCTGCAAAATGTAGGCATAGACAGGCTCTAGCTGAGTGAGCAGGGTGTCTAGCCAGTTGCGTCGTTGACCGGGGCCGCCGCGCACCAGCTCTAAATCGAGACTCGAAAACTGCACCGCATTCATAGAGCCTAAAAAATCAAGCTGTCGCCGCATCGACTCGCCATTCACCGATACTGTCCGTCGCCCGCTGCTGCGAAATGTAATGGCTAGGTCAATGGGCCCCCAATCTCGCTTTAGGGTAGCAGTGACTTGACCGGCGGGTTCTCCATCTTGAACAAGCTCGCGATCGCGACTGGTGCGGTGCGATCGCAAGGTTGCCAACAACTCGACCGATTCCAGCAGATTTGACTTTCCCTGGGCATTATCTCCCACCAAGATCGTCTTCGGTGCAGAAAACCACACCCGCTGGTCGGCATAGTTGCGAAAATAACGAAGATTGAGGGACTTGAGATACATCTCGAATGCCTCACTTCCTCCCCTGATACCAGCGAACAAATAGTTTCTCTAGCTCCACCCAAATAAACATCAAGCTGCTAAATCCGAAGCAAATTAGCAATTCAGAGGCACTCAGCACTTCTGTGCCAAAGAAATTTCTCAACGGGGGCACATAGATTAGCATCAGTTGCAAAACAGTGGTCAACACGACCGCTCCCCACACAAACGGATTGGAGAACGGATTCATCTCGATCGTCAGGCGTGAATTTGACCGGACGGCGATCGCATGACCCATTTGGGCAATACACAACGTCGTAAATACCATCGTCTTCCATCGATCAGGGTCGCCGCTGGTCATCTGCGTATAGTCGTATGACAACACCATCAGAGTAATCGTGATGATGCTAAACACAATCCCAATGCGAATCATGTACGCGCCCAGTCCACGGGCAAAGATGCTTTCGTTGGGGTCGTAGGGCGGGCGGTTCATCACGTCAGGCTCAGCGGGCTCAACGGCAAGTGCCAAAGCAGGCACCCCGTCCGTCACCAGGTTCATCCACAAGATTTGCAGCGGGGTCAGCGGCACGCCCCCCATCGGCACTAGGATGGGGGATGCGGCGATGGTGATCACTTCCCCAATGTTTGACCCCAAGATATATTTCACAAAACGACGAATATTGGTGTAAACCACGCGCCCTTCTTCGGTCGCGGCAACGATGCTGGCAAAATTGTCATCGAGTAACACCATATCGCTGGCTTCTTTGCTGACATCAGTGCCCGTGATGCCCATCGCAATCCCAATATCTGCTTGTTTGAGCGCCGGAGCATCGTTGACGCCATCGCCGGTCATCGCCACGACATTCCCCTGATGCTGGAGCGCCTGCACAATTCGCAGCTTATGTTCTGGCGCAACTCGTGCATAGACGTTGACCCGCTTGACTTCGGCTTCTAATTCGTCTTTGCTCAAAATCTCTAGGTCGTGTCCGTTTAAGACAGGTGCATTGGGCTGAGCAATGCCCAAATCAGTGGCGATCGCCCGCGCCGTGAGCTGATGGTCGCCCGTGATCATCATCGGACGAATGCCTGCCTGGCGGCATTTGGCAACCGCATTTCGTACTTCGGGGCGAGGTGCATCTAGCATGCCAACCAGCCCAAGCCAGATGAGGTCGTGTTCAGTAGAGGCAGCGTCTTCTTCAGACGGGGCTTCAGACAAGGGTTTATAAGCAAAGCCTAAGACACGCAAGCCTTGACTCGCCATCTGGTTATTTTGCTTTAAAATGCGCTGGCGATCGCCCTCAGTGAGATCTGAGGCGGTCTCATCATGGGCCCACTGGCGACACCGTTCTAGCACGAGTTCTGGAGAGCCTTTCGTAAATAGCAAATAGTCATGGGATTGAATCGTCGTTTCCCAAATTTTGACTGCACCGTCAGCAGAATGCTGAGTGTTGTCAGGTTTGACAATCACGCTCATCCGTTTCCGCTCAGACGAAAACGGAACCTCCGCGACCCGTGGCAACGCATAGGAATAATGATTTTGCTCAATCTCAGCCTTCCCCGCCAACGCCAACAGTGCGCCTTCAGTGGGATCGCCCAAAATTGCCCATTCTCCTCGTTCCTTCTGCAGCACCGCATCATTGCACACAGTACAGGCTAATAACAGCAGGTAGAGGGAAGGGTGCTCACGAGGGACTATCTGATCGCTCGGGAACGGATTGCTGGCCTGTCCAATTTGACTGGCAGACTGCTTACGATGAAATGACCCCGTCGGCTCATACCCTTCGCCTGTGACCCTGATTGGGCGATCGCCACTATACACCTCTTGGACGACCATCTTATTTTGGGTCAACGTGCCCGTCTTGTCAGAACAGATGGTGGTTACAGACCCTAGCGTTTCGACGGCAGGCAGCTTGCGAATCAGCGCATTGCGTTTGACCATGCGCTGAGTGCCCAATGCCAGCGTCACCGTGATTACAGCGGGCAAGCCTTCGGGCACCACTGCAACGGCCATACTCAGCGACACTTCGAGCATCGCTTCAAACTGCTGCATCCCCGCATAGAGGACACCTCCAATCACCACGATGGCGACGAGAATCAGCGACCCTGACACCAAAACATTGCCAAGCTGGGTCATGCGGCGTTGCAGTGGGGTTGGCTCTGACTCAACCGTCTTCAGCATCGTGGCAATTTGCCCCAGCTCAGTCTCCATTCCTGTGCGGGTAACGAGCACTTTCGCCCGCCCTTGAACAACCTCAGTGCCTTGAAACGCCAAATTGAGGCGATCGCCCAATGCTGTGTCATCTGATAAGACCAGATTGGCGTCTTTGTTGACCGACTCGGCTTCCCCTGTCAGGGCAGATTCTCTGACCTGCAGATTGGCTTCGTCAACCAAGCGTCCATCGGCTGCAACCTGCACGCCCGCTTCAAGCAACATGATGTCGCCCGGAACCAGATTTTTTGCATCAATCTCGACAATGCGATCATCCCGCAACACTCGCACGCTCGGCGATGCCAGTTGCTTGAGTGCCGCAAGCGCTTCTTCTGCACGACTTTCTTGCAGATAGCCCAAGATACCGTTGAGCCCTACGATCAGCAAAATGGCGATCGCATCTTTTGGAAACTGCCCGTGCCGGATATCTAAAATCGCTGATATGATTGCGACTGCAATCAGCATCAGCAGCATAATATTTTTAAACTGGTCGAGGATGATCGTCCATCGGCTGCGCCCCCCTCGCTCGTCTAACTCGTTTAGCCCATACTGACGAAGCCGCTCTGCTGCGTTGTCAGAGGTCAATCCTTTTTGGCGATCGCTATCTAAAGTAGTCAGTGCCTTTTCGATATCGAGAGCATGCCAAGGAGTGGTGTGAGCATCGGGTAACGGGTCAGATTGTCCATCAGATGAGGGAAGTGTAACCACGGAGCATACCAAAAATACTGATAACTTTGATCATACTTGGCTGATTTAAGAAGTGAATAGCAATCTTATAGCCTTACGCTCTCGCGTTAGGACGTAAACGTGTGGTGAGCCCACGCGCGGCGTGGGCTCACCACACAAACCTAAGTCCGTAGGACTATCGCCGAAGCAATATCTCCGGGGTCATGTATTCAATAACGAGGAAGATTCTCTGAGGGTGCATCCCATTTTGGGGGGAGCATTTGGGATTTTGTGTAATGGCGAATCGATATTAATTCCCGATGGAGCCTGAAAAATAGCCGGGTTACGCATCAAGAATCAATATCCTGGAGTCAGCAGCTCACACGATTCTATATTTGACCTCGCCGATTCTGTTTTTGACCTCGCCGATTCTATATTTGACCCCGTCGATTCTATATTTGACCTCGTCGATTCTATATTTGACCTCGCCGATTCTATATTTGACCTCGCTGATTCTGTTTTTGACCTCGTCGATTCTATATTTGACCCCGTCGACGCCATCAAAATCTCGTAACGGTGTTCAAACGAAAAAGTCGCTTACAAACGGGAATCGCTACCGTAACGAATCACTAGGCAAGCGATCGCCAGAGACGGTTTCGATTGGGCAGGCTGCTTTTATCGCTGAACTGTATAAGTCAACAAACCGCCTGAACAACTGCATCGTTTCATGACTAGACACTTTCGTGGCACTGGTAAGTCGATGCACGTTTCTTTTTGTCAGCGCGCGCAAATAGGGTAGATCTTCAAGCAAGGTTAACCGGGATGCAAAATTCAACAAGAATTGTAGGATTGGTCTAGGCCAGTTTAGGCTGCTGTAGATATCAACAAACAGCCGATGCTCGTCGGCATTTAATGGCAAGACATGAAAGATAACGATGAGTTCTTTGTCGCCATAAACCGGAATTCTCAGCTCCACGGTATTGAGACTGTGCAAGATGAGTTCGACTTCAACAATGGGCTGTCGCCAGATTCGCAAGACGTTGAACGGAGACTCTAGAACGGTCTGAAATTTGAGACGCCCGCCTCCGTCTGTGGGCTGGAAGGCCCCAACTCCTACTACTTTTAGGTTGCTGAGACTGAGACCATGAATGTCTTCTAAGTGCTTCAAGTTGAGCAAATGATAGATCTGGCACACATAAGGGAATGGCAGAATATAGTCTTGCCCGATCATATGCTGCTCAGACAATTCTGCCGTTCTGAAGTGAGGTTTTGCGATCTGCTGATGCTCTAAATCAAGGGGAATGCCAGACCCGCTAATGAGAGCAGAATCACTGCTGCGATCGCGCTCGTCTGGTTTGAGATATATCCAACTTACAAACAACAAACTAACCGTTAAGATATTGGCAATTTCTACCGCCGTCAGATAGCCATCTGCAAACGCCGCAACGCCGCGATCAAGAACACCAAAAAGCCAAGACGGAATACCAAATACCCAGATGCCACTCCTGAGCATTCCCTGGCACAGAAAGCTTTCTGGTGTGCGATCGCGCACTGTAGTAACGAATGGGGCTTGATTGTGGGTTATTGGATTGGTCATGGATTATCCATCGACAGAAGAGATTTTTTGTCAAGCTCTGTTGAGTAATTGTAATCATAACTTATTAAAAGTTAACGGGCCGGTATTGACTTCCCCTCTATCTTTGGATTCAGATTGAGAAAAATTCTCATTCAAACGTGTCGGCTCACTGCCCGACGTTTGCAAAGACTGACGTTCCCACAGAAGTAGATCATACGAAAGTATCACCCTTATTCCACCCCCTGTCATAAACTCAAGCCGTTGCTATTCACGATGACAACTCCCATTTCCGATTCTTTATCCTTTGAGCAGCAGTTAGACGCATCCAGCGTGACCCGCGTTATGTGGCTTCTCTGGGCGCTTTCAGCAGGTTTAATCGCTTTAGATGGGTTTGATTTTTTTATCATCGGTGTGGCGATTCCCTTTGTGCAACGAGACTTTAACTTGGGGGTTGCTGAGGTCGGAGCAGTAGCAGTGGCTGCCGTGGCGGGGTCTTTAGTCGGAGCCCTGACACTCGGCCCAATTACCGATCGGGTAGGGCGACAGGTGATGTTGATGATTGATGTCGCCATTTTTGTGCTGGCAACAGCTGGAACTGCCCTGGCGTGGAACGCAGTATCTCTGATCACATTTCGGTTCCTAGTCGGGGTGGGCATTGGAGCCGATTATCCAATCAGCGTGTCTTATATTACTGAGAATGTGCCGTCTCGACTGCGAGGCCGCATGGTGATTGGAGCCTTTACGTTTCAAGCAGTAGGTGCTTTGCTGGGCGCAATCACTGGACTGACGGTGATTTTCCTGTTCCAGACTTTCTATCCCGATTCATCTCAGTTTGCTATCCAATATGCATGGCGGTGGATGCTGGGTGTAGGGCTAGTGCTGGCGATCGCCGTGGGAATTTTGCGAGTTAGCTTTTTACTCGAAAGCCCGCTCTACTACATTACCCGAGGAGACTACGACAAGGCATCTAAAGCAGCGTCTATCCTGCTGGAGGAACCAACTACCATTACTCCAGACACTGATCCGCCCGCCCGAGAACCCAGTCTATCGTACGGTGCATTATTTTCTACCCGCTACCGGAAACATACGATGCTGGCGTCTGTCCCCTGGTTTCTGCAAGACATTGCAACCTATGGCATTGGCATTTTTACGCCCACCATCATCGGCGCTCTAGCATTTGTTAG
>DBGGTD010000173.1:0-2985 GCA_051162585.1 Elainellaceae cyanobacterium | reverse complement strand
TGCCCAGTATTGATCGCGCTTCGGGAATAACATTCGGGTCTAAACCTCCAGATGGCTTGATAGACGATAATAGCGTGAATTGGCGTTGAGCAGTTTCCAGTTCTCAGGCATCATAGCAGTACGAAAGGCGCGATCGCCCATGTCCATTGAGTTATTTCGCCAGAACTGTATCTTACTAGATTAGTTACCCTCGCTATCTTCATGGGAAGATGAGCTTAATTACACAAAATCCTGAATACTCCCCTTTAATAGAAGGAAAGAGTCAGGTATTGCCCCGTTTGTATCATCGGATGCTATGTCTATAGAGCCTACACAGCTGAATTGGCAAATTGCCAAACCCTATGACGACATTCTTTATCACAAAGCCGACGGGATTGCCAAAATCACGATTAATCGCCCCCACAAGCGCAATGCCTTTCGGCCTAAGACCGTTTTTGAACTGTATGATGCATTCGTAGACGCGCGCGAAGATCCTCGAATTGGCGTTGTTTTGCTGACAGGGGCAGGTCCCCACACTGATGGAAAGTATGCATTCTGCGCGGGCGGCGATCAGAGCGTTCGCGGCAAGGCAGGTTACGTGGATGATGACGGAGTTCCCCGGTTGAATGTTCTAGACTTGCAGCGCCTCATCCGTTCTATGCCGAAAGTCGTGATTGCCCTTGTCGCAGGCTACGCCATTGGGGGCGGGCATGTGCTGCATGTGATTTGTGATCTGACAATTGCCGCCGACAATGCTGTTTTTGGTCAGACGGGGCCAAAAGTGGGGAGTTTTGACGGTGGATTTGGAGCAAGCTATCTTGCCCGCATTGTTGGGCAGAAAAAAGCCCGTGAAATTTGGTTCCTCTGTCGCCAGTATGATGCTCAGCAGGCAATGGATATGGGATTAGTCAATTGCGTGGTGCCTGTCGAGCAGTTGGAAGCGGAGGGGATTCAATGGGCGCAAGAAATTTTGGAGAAAAGCCCAATCGCCATTCGGTGCCTCAAAGCAGCGTTTAATGCGGACTGTGACGGTCAAGCCGGGCTCCAAGAACTTGCTGGAAATGCAACCCTTCTTTATTACATGACTGACGAAGGCTCTGAGGGCAAACAGGCGTTTCTAGAGAAGCGTCCGCCAAATTTTCGACAATATCCCTGGCTTCCCTAGTCCAGCAGGTGCATCGAATGAATTCAACTCAATCGTTTGATATTGACCAGGCCATGGAGCGAGTGCGGGAGGCGACTCAGTCGTTGCCAAAAGCTGCAATGTTTGCCCTAGCAGATGAGGGTTATGATTCTCCGTTTGAGCAACTCATCTCATGCATGATTTCAATTCGCACGTATGACGAGGTTAGCCTGCCCGTCTCTCGTCGTTTATTTGCCAAAGCTCGTACTCCAGCAGAATTGGTGGCGTTAACGCCTGATGAGGTCGAAGCTCTGATTCATGAAAGTACCTATTCTGAGCGCAAAGCCGAACAAATCTGGGCGATCGCCCAACAGCTTGTCGATGATTATGAGGGGCGTCTCCCCTGCGATGCAGAGGTCATGCTGTCGTTTAAGGGCGTGGGGCCTAAATGTGCTCATCTGGCGCTTGGCATTGGCTGCAATCAGCCCTATATCAGCGTCGATACGCACGTGCATCGAGTGGTGAATCGCTGGGGCTATGTCGATACCAAAACTCCCGAAAAGACAACCAAAGTTTTAGAATCACAGCTTCCGAAGCCCTATTGGATTGAGCTAAACCGAGTCGTGATGCCGTTTGGAAAGCATATTTGCACCAGCAATCAACCCCGCTGTTCAACCTGCCCGGTGGCTAACACGTGCCCTCAACTAGGGGTTCAAAATCCTCGTTAATCGCCGGATTCGTCAATTCCGCGATCGGTTGCCAACTTGGCATGTCTAATCTGATCGGCCCAGTAGTCGGGATTTTCCAGCGTTAACACAATCCGCTTAAAATACTCATCGTCGATTGCCAGTGTCAGGCACGTCTGAGAGGTGATGTACCAAAATTCTCTGCCGTTATGGGTGTAGTAGGTTCCGGCTGAAATGACTCCAGGCAATGCTGTTCCGGGCAATCGAACGGCACGCCAGTCGAATGCAGGTGAGCCTGAGGACGCGTTTTTGATTTTATGTAACGGGATTTTAATCCGTTCAGCCATATAGAATGCCAGCAACTGCTCGTACCACGTTAAATGGATATTCAACTCATCAGAGGTAAGTTCAAGTTTCATGGTTGCGTCTCCGGCTTTACAGCGTTATCTTGCAACGACTTGTCTGCTTTAGAGTTTGGGATAGTTTCCCATCGAAATAGCCGAGGCAACTGGGCCAAATCGAGCAAGTAGTTGCCTGCCCACAAGACAATCTCGCCAATGAGCAATGTATGCATCCACTGTGCGATTTCTGGGTTGATGAGAATCAAGCCCTCATACAACTGCCACAGGCGATAGGGAACATACAAATACGGCACCATCACCCATACAACTGAGCGAAACTGACGCAGGGCCAAGAATTCTGACAAAATCTGGGCACCTAGCATGGCAAAGTAGGCTGCCCAAATGGCGATCGCCCCTGAGTATCCCTGCCAAATTCCCCAGACTAGAGCAATCAGTGGTGGAATGATCCCAAAAATCTGAACGCTCAAAAACCAAACGCGAAACCATTCAGGAAGTGGTTGCGGCAGACGATAGGGCTTTGCAGTTTTCCATGCCCAGCCTGTTACCGCGAGGAATATCGTGGCGATCGCCAGAAATATCAGATTTTCAACCAGAAGATGTGCCCAGATCATAAGGCTTCATCATAGATTAGCTTGTCCTTATGTTCAGGATAGCGGAGACGATTAGTAGACACACAATAGCTCACTCATTTCTCTGGCAGTGACAGAAGCATGGAGGTAGATGAAATTTAGATAGAGCAAACAGTAGATGCATTCCATCATCCCCCTCAATGTCTCAGTCTGAATTTGCTCTCATTCCTTAAATCGAAGTCAAAAAACCATCAAAAAAAGGTAGG
>DBGGTD010000172.1:0-2804 GCA_051162585.1 Elainellaceae cyanobacterium | reverse complement strand
AATCTAGTTTGGGTAAAATTGCAAATTCTTGAGATCGATGGAAGACGAGTTAAAGCCCTTGAGCAAATTGTGGAAGATAGCCTTCCAGGCATTGTAGATACTGTCGGGGCTGTATTTCCTAGAGCTCTGCCGTTTATGAGCAGCATTACCGATCAAGCATTTGAACTGTTTAGTAGTCTTAAAGAATTAGTTAAAAACAAAGACGATGTGATATTTGAAAAGTCTCTAGATTTTTGCAGCATTGATAGTGGAGAAACACCATTTCGCTACGGGGTTTATATATTTCTAGAGGATGAAATCGAGGGCGATCGCTATAAGTTGAGAGAATATAGGCTAGAGCCGTCAGGCCATACAAAAGATCTTCAAATTCCCGAATATATGGTGATTGAAGTTGTGCCTGAGATAATCAATCCGTTTAAGGGAGATGATGTATTGATTAACCAATATTTGGCGACGGGTCTAAGCGTGCCAGATGATGAGAGTCAAAATCCTAGCCAGCGAGATAAACGATTTCAATATCTTCAACGGCTCATCAAAAAAGCTCGACAGTTTGATGATGTGTTGGAATATCTAGAACTTAAGCGCATCCAAAACAGCGATACACCACTGAATGAGCATCAAGAACAGCGACTCCAGAATCTTTTGATTGAGTTCAGTGACTATATAAAATATCTCGATGAAATCCTTGATCGCTAGGAATCAGTTTGTATTGTGAATTAATAATTCCATCTTACTCGGGGTTTATCAGGTCTATATCCGATGTGGACAAATCCTTTTTTAGCTCCATAGCCAACACTGTAGGGGTAGTGTTTATCACACCACTCCTGAACATCGTGAATACTGATTCCTTTGACATAAAAGTCTACTGCACCCTTTTCAGGATGGTCATATAGATGTTCAGATTTACGAGCACCGATGCCAGAGTTGATGGCTGGGGGACGATATCCTGATGTAATCACGAGGGGATGTCCGCCAAAATGGTCACGACATTTTTCTAAAAACAAACATAGTTCGTAGGCAGTGACACATTGATAGTTGTGTCTAAACCGACGAGCTTCTTGATATTTAGCTAATTCTCCATAGGTAATATGAGGGGTGATCAATGTATTAAAGGGCATCTCTCTTTTTAGTCCCACCCCAACTGGCTTTTTGTTTGAAGTATTGAAAACTATACCGGGAACAGTACTTTCATTGCTGAGTTCTGCTGTCTCGTCATGATCGTTTTCCCAGGTTGTGTCCCAGTGGTTTCCATCCGGGGTCACTGTCGAATCAAAGATATACCATTCGCCTCCACCATAGGCTAGTTTGACCCAATAATGACCATTCTCAGCGTCTTGAAAGCTTTCTACTTCATATATTTTTCCAGGATGGCAAAGCACTTTTTGATTTGAGGGAAGTTTGTCAGCTCGGTCAGTCGATTTTTTTAGCCATGTCTCTCGAACGGCCTGTATCCAATGGGTTTTGGGTTTGTCTACCTGATCAGTCAGGGGCAGGGCCTGATGAGACGGGCGATCGCCATTGGTCGCGTCACGATCCTCTATCTCATCGAAATAGGACGCATAAAATTGTGCCCGCGCAATCACATCAGAGCCATAATCATCGCCTGTAGTGCCATCATCAATGCCATCTTTGGTGAGCACATTGGAAACTCCAAAGTTGTAGGCAGCAACTGCCCCCTTAAAAATATATGCATCTTCCCAATCGGGATGTTTGGCTTGGACTCGTCTTAGGTTATCTGCGATGATGTCTGCTGCCTGGTCGATATGCGCTTGACTTGTTGGATCTCCACCAATGCCTGCTGGAGTGTGGTGTCGCTTGTCGATTTGCATGATGCCAAAGGCATTGCCGTAGTCGCCATAGCCATGAATATCGAGGGCATTGCCACAGCGAGATTCACGACTGGCGATCGCCGCTAAGATTGCCGCAGGAATGTCATACTTCCGAGAAGCTCGACTAAACCGATTGAGCAGCTTTTGAACACGAGACAAATCTTGCCGAGCCATCTGGTGAGACGCTAGAACATCAGTAAACCCGATTCCAGCTCCCCATGCTGTGGCGATCGCCCCTGTAGTTGGCACGTTTGGAAGCACGACACACCAGCGATCGCGAGGGGCGTGTCGTGTCTGGGGCTGAGTATCTGGCTCCTGACTCTGAGTGGGTTCAGGTTTCCTATTTACGCTCTCATCGGGTGGCGTTTCCTCCTGTTCAGATTGGGCCGTGGATTGAACGCCTCCATTGCCGCTCGCTTTGTCTTCAATGTCGATCTCACCCTCACCCTCATCCTCACTCCCGTCGACGGGCTCGCTGCTTTTTCCTACGTTTGCACCGCTATCAACGTCTTGGATGTCGACGGCCCCATCAGTGTCTATCGCGGGTGGAGCCGTCGGTGTGGATGCTGGAGTGCTAGAGTCTTGGGACAGCGTGCTAGTCTCATCGAGACGAGAAACGGGCGGTGTTTCAGGTTGTTTAGAAGACCCGTTAGTGGGTTGACTGAGAGCCGGATCAATCGGCGGAAGTTTCGTCTTAACGCGCGGCTCTTCAGAGGGTTGAGAGGGGGGTTGAGAGGGGGGAAGTCGAGCATCGTCTAATCGATCTCGTATGCTGGCGAAAAGTTCTTTCGTCTCGTCTCGTTGGCTGAGCCAGGTCTGATTGCTGATCATCCACTCAACGATGGGGGTGGGGATGTGATTATCTTTTGCATTCTGCAAAATGGTGTCTAGGCTATGGGCATCGGTGACGGTCAAGAGGTCTTGAATGATTTTCTCTCGGGCGATCGCATCTGATCGAAAATGCCCGGTCTCATT
>DBGGTD010000171.1:0-2013 GCA_051162585.1 Elainellaceae cyanobacterium | reverse complement strand
AGTTTCACTTAACATTCACTTTCGCGCCTGCGTCTTCCAGTTGTTTCTTCATATCTTCAGCAGCTTCTTTGGCAACTGCTTCCTTGATGGCTTTAGGCGCAGACTCAACCATATCCTTGGCTTCTTTCAAACCCAAGCCAGTGAGGGCACGAACGACCTTGAGAATGGCAATCTTCTTATCTGCAGGAACATCTTCAAGAACGACGTCAAACTCAGTCTGCTCTTCAACTTCCTCAGCGGGTGCTGCAGCTCCCCCTCCAGCCATTCCAGGAGCCATCATCATCATGCCTCCACCTGCAGGCGCGGATGCATCAACACCAAAAGCCTCTTCAATTTGCTTAACAAGCTCGGAAGCTTCCAACAATGTCAAGGTTTTAAGCTGTTCCAAAATCTCATCGGTTTTCGCAGACATAACTATTTCTCCAAATACAGTAAATCGTGAACGGTTAGCAAACACATAACACAGCGGATTCAAATAAGGTCCTAGTATCTGAATCTAAGCGGCCTTAGATTCGTCTGAACCCGCTCCTTCTTCCTTCTGAGACACGGCTTGAATAGCACGCCCCAGCGAAGCAGGAACTTCCTTGATCCCGACGGCTAGTTTTGTTGGAACGGCATTGGTTCCAACAGCCAGCTTGGTTGGAATAGAATTAATTGCGCCAGCAATTTGAGCAATGAGCTGCTCTTTCGACGGCAATTCGGTGATCGCTTTGATCTCGTCTTCGCTAAGCGCCCGACCTTCCATTACCCCGCCACGCAGGGTCGTCTTTTTTCTATCTTTCTGGAAGCCCTGGTAAGCTTTGATCGCTTCACCTAATTCATCCTTCAAGAATAGAAAAGCAGAAGATTCACTCAAAAATTGAGTCATAGGTTGCCATGTCGAATCACCATCAACCGCAATCCGCATTAGCGTATTTTTGGTGACTTTACACGTCGCCCCGGTTGGGCGCAGGCGCCCCCGGAGATCGGTGATTTCAGCAACCGATAGCCCTTTGTAATCAATTACAATCGTCAACTGGGATTCACTCAACTGGTGTTTGAGCTCTTCCACAATTTTCTTCTTGTTTTCCAGCGTTCTCCCCATCCTTATCTCACCTCCTTCAGCATCGAAATTACACCAAACTTGCTTGGTATCAGCCAACCAGAGAAAAACCCCGAACTTGGAGTCCGGGGCCTACGCTATCCTTACTTCCCAATACTTGAGCGGCCATAAACACGATGGGGTTTAGATTGACCAACCCTACCTCAAATAGGAAGACATCAAAAGGATGAACGCAAACCTCAGCAGGATATTAAGCCTCAGGCACCTGCTATCTCCGGCTCACACTATTCAACTGGATGAATAAAGCTCTCTGGTTACCCTCCTAGTCTCGCACCAAGAAATTGCGAGATACAAAAACCAAAAAAACAAAAAAAATCTTGTCAGATTTATTACGCATCGATCTCAGCCATTTTGAGGTCGCGAAGACTACTGACATCAACCTCAATGGAGGGTCCCATAGTCGCTGCAACGTAAACACTTCTCCAATACCGACCTTTTGCGCCAGACGGTCGATTGCGATCGACACATTCTTGAAGTGCTTTTAGATTAATTAACAAGTCTTCTGCTGAGAATGATGCCTTGCCGAACATGACATGGACAATCCCTGTGCGATCGGCACGAAACTCAAGCTTTCCTGCCTTAAAGTCATTAATGGCCTGAGCGAGATCAAATGTGACAGTTCCACCTTTAGGCGAAGGCATTAATCCGCGAGGACCCAATAAACGTCCTAGCTTTGCGACCTTAGGCATCATATCAGGTGTCGCGACCAGCACGTCAAAGTCCATCATTCCCTTCTGGATTTCATCAATCAGCTCTTCAGATCCAGAAATGTCGGCTCCTGAATCAGATGCTTCGGTTACCTTCTCGCCCCTAGCAATAACAGCAACTCGAACCAATTGCCCCGTGCCTTTGGGCAATGCAACAGTTGTCCGAAGTTGCTGGTCTGTATATTTTGGGTCGATTCCTAGCCG
>DBGGTD010000170.1:0-5476 GCA_051162585.1 Elainellaceae cyanobacterium | reverse complement strand
TAGTTGAATATAACCTCACATCGCTTCGTATCTAGATCTAATTGCTCCCACGTAATCGTTGATGATGCAACTTTACCGCGTCGCAGCAATGCCCGAATTCTTGCCAGCAACGCCCCCATGTCAAACGGTTTAACAACATAATCGTCGGCTCCAGCATCTAAGCCCATCACCTGATCGGTGCTACTATCTTGTGCCGTCAACAACAAAATTGGATTTTGAAACCCTTGTGCTCGAAGCTCTTGGCATAAGCTAATGCCATCTAGTTTAGGAATGATGACATCCAGAAGAATCAAATCATACTCGTATGCTTCTGCAAGCTTGCGCCCCATCTCTCCATCTGTAGCGAGATTTACAATATAGTGATGCTCAGACAATGCTGTCGTCAGCATCGTCCCAGTCGCCCGATCATCCTCAACAATCAAAATCTTCATAGCGCTCATCTCTACCCATGATGGAGATATGCCAGGGGTTTTATGTTGGGACACAGTGTCTCAACGCTAAGCCATCTGGTATGACAATAACGTGCTGAGATGATCGAGAGTTGAATTCTGCAACGTACTGTTAAAAAACAATCATGGAAAGTAACGATTCCTTAATCCGCACTATGTTCGTAATCGCCCCAACCGTTTCTGAGATGCACCATCGGTTTGTCATAATGGAAGCTTCGATACACCCATGCCGCTATGATTGGCTCAGTGACTGAGGTTGAGTATGAAACTTCTTGTTGTTCAAAGTCATCCCGAGGGAACCTTAGGAGTGTTAGCCGGGGCGATCGCCGCTCGATCCATCTCTGTTGATCTCCGTATCTCCATTCACGGTGAGGCCCTCCCCAACTCCAGCGCTGGCTATGGTGGATTGATTCTACTTGGGGGTGCCATGAATGCGATGGATGATCATGAGTATCCGCATTTGAGGCACGTCGTCGAGTTAATTCATCAGTTTCGAGCCGCAGATAAACCTGTTCTAGGAATCTGTTTAGGCTCTCAGCTAATTGCTAGAGCATTTGGCAAGCCCGTATATCGAAGCGACACTCCAGAAATTGGGTTTCTTCCTCTTTCGCTTGAGCCAGAGGCAACCCACGCCGCTCCCTGGCTCAGCGCAATTCCAAGTACTCTGCACGCGATGCAGTGGCACTATGACACCTTTGATTTGCCAGATGATGCTGTACGACTTATGTCCAGCAAAACATGCCTCAACCAAGCATTTAAGATCGGAGATAGCATCTATGGCATTCAGTTTCACCCCGAAGTCAATTTTGAAATGCTTCAGCGTTGGGTGACGCTTAAAGATGACGTGGCTGAGCGTCTCTATCCTAATTTTGAAGACTCGATTACCGAGCAAGCCCGCCAATATTTGTCAGAAGCGACCTATTTCTGCGATCGCTTAGCCGATGCTTGGTTAGAGTATGTCAAATCATAGCCACACCTTCTCTAAACTCGATGATTTTTGAAGGGAATAGATATATAGCCCTACGGGCTTAGGTTTGTATGTAGACCCCGCGCGCCGCACGGGGTCTACATACGTTCAGCGTCCTAACGTGAGAGCGTAAAGCTATATCATTCTCCAAGTTCCAAATCTGTCGCAAAGAACCCTTTAATCAGAACGTGTCAGTATTAGGCTTAATGTAAATGACCGAGGTCTTTATGGAAAAACTAACGCATTATCCAATGGTCATCGGTGGCGAGCTGGTGTCTACAGGCAGCGAGGACTTAATTGATCCCTCTACAAAGAAGCCCTTTGCAACCGTCGCGCTAGGCACCAAAGATGACGTATATCGAGCTGTAGAGGCTGCAAAGAAAGCCCAGAAAGAATGGGGTGCGCTTTCCTACGGAGAACGCAGTCTTGCTTTTCTTAAGTTTGCTGATGCGCTGGAGGCCAAATCGGATGAGTTAGCTCATCTCGAAAGTCAAAATACTGGCAAGCCCTTGAAATTATCGACGGGTGGAGATATTCCATTTGCGATCGATAATCTACGGTATTTTGCATCGGCTGTCCGGAAGCAAGATGGAGTCGCTGGAGGAGAATATCTCGGCGGCTACACAAGCTTTGTGCGTCGAGAACCCATTGGTATTGTGGGGGCAATCACCCCGTGGAACTACCCCTTCATGATGGCCGCTTGGAAGCTCGGTCCGGCGATCGCTGCCGGAAATGCCGTCATCATCAAGCCTGCTCCAAATACCCCCTGCACCACCATCGAACTCGCCAAGATTGCGCTCGAATCTGGACTGCCAGCCGGACTCATCAATGTGGTCACAGGTGGGGCTGAGGTCGGAGAGGCTATCTGCACTCACATCGATATTGGTATGATCAGCTTCACAGGCAGCACTCGCACGGGGCGACGTATCGCAGAATTGGCAAGCCCCATGGTGAAGCGCGTCACCCTAGAACTCGGAGGCAAGGCTCCGTTCATCGTCTTTGCAGATGCAGATATTGAAGCCGCTGCTCGGGGCGCAATTCCTGCTGCCTTTATGAATACGGGACAAGACTGCACGGCAGCTACCCGCATCTATGTGCAGAATGAGGTGTTTGATCAGTTTCTAACCCGTTTCACAGAACTCACCAAGCAGATTAAGGTCAGACCTGCGTTCGCTGACGATGCCGATATTGGGCCACTGGTCAGTGAACCTCAATATTTAAAGGTCAAAGGATTCGTTGAAGAAGCTAAACAGCAGGGAATCAAGGTCATATCGGGAGAAAACATGCCAGACGGCGAGGGATATTTTTTCCCACCGACTATTTTGGTAGATGCCCCTCAAAGCGCTAGTTGCGTTCAAGATGAAATCTTTGGTCCGGTGGTGGTTGTTAATCGCTTTTCTACAGAAGAGGAGGCGATCGCACTGGGCAATGACACACCCTATGGGCTAGCGGGTAGCGTGTGGACTCTCAACGTGCAGCGAGCCTTACGCATGTCGGCTGCGATGGCATGCGGTACTGTTTGGGTCAATGATCATCTGCCGATTGCCAGTGAAATGCCTCATGGCGGCTTTAAACAAAGCGGTATCGGCAAAGATATGTCGCACTACGCCCTCGAAGAGTTTACGATTGTCAAACACGTGATCATGGATATTACGGGCGATCAGAAGAAAGAATGGCACTCAGTGGTTCTTGAAGACTGATAGGTGAGCGATCGCCGTCGTAAACTCGCAGTTCTCAGATGAACTGAAGCCTGCGGGTGATTTTGGCTGGCATCCGTTTATAATTGCTGTAAATCGTACTAGTTCAGTCATTGAAGTTTGGGCTGATATAATGGCAAATTCATTGGGACTCTCAAAAGAGCATGAGCAGTTTTATTCGTTTATGCGCTGCCCAATCTGTCAGCAATTTCCAATTGTCCCCAATTATTTTGGTCCGGATGGGAAAAAACTGGCACACTCAACGCCATACCCCAAGATGGATCACTTGACTATCGCAGAATGTCCGAAATGCGAAAAAAGATGGTCAGTATTTTCGGATACTGATACGGGAAGCGTTCGTCATCAAACTAAACGGATTACTGTGCAAGCTAATGACTCAGCAAGCCTGCACAGTCATCTACAAAAGGGCGTTAAAGCTAGTGATTTCAAGCTTCTTGAAACTGAGAGAGTTGAAGAATTTATTGGCTCAGAACAACGGTTGATTGACAACTCCAAAAGTGCGATTAGCTTAAGCCGAAAATTTACCCTCAGTAAAGAATGGCATCAGTCATACACCGTTGATTATGAGCGTGCTACTACTTTGGGTGGTGATGTCGGATTAGGGCTAAATATTGGATTTGGCTTCTTAAAGTTAGGAGATGCCAAGCTAACGTTTCAAAAATTGATTCAAGAGAAGTATTCCATTTCTGAAGGAAGTACCCTAGCCTACGGTGAAGACATTGAGCTACAGATCCCACAGTATACTAAGCTGCGTGTCTTCTTCCGCTGGAAGCGAATTTGGCAACATGGAGTCGTTCAGTTTAAGGATCAGCAAAGCCAGCAGGACTTTGAAGTGCCGTTTCGAGTGGCTATTGGCATTACATTTGATCAAACTCAGATAGACGAAAAGTAACGTAACGAGTAGCAGTGATTTGTTATTAAATGCTATAGCCTTACGCTCTCGCGTTAGGACGTTAAACGTGTGGTGAGCCCCTCCGGCGCGGGGGCTCACCACACAAACCTGAGTCCGTAGGACTATACATGCTTATTCTGAGATTTCTTGGAATTCTACTAAGGCTTCGACTCCTTGATCATCACGATTCATAACGGTTAGCGTACCGTTGGTTTCGCGACGAATGATTAGATTATCTGCCGCATAAGAAGTATAAGTAGTATTGGTATTTGGAATCACTGGATTAAACCCCAATAAAACCATTCCTTGCGTGCAAGAAGCAAGAATCATCGTTTGCTCAACTTGGGCGGGTTGATTAGTAGTGATATCAAAAAACTCGAGCCACATCATACCACTGTTGCCATTCACCCTTAATAGCCCTTCATAGCGATCGCCAGAAATTGACCAGCCTACGTGATAATCACCGTAAATAAACTCTGCTTCACTAGCCGGTAGGCATCCGTAGTTGCGAATAATCTGATCAAGATCTGCATCCCCCGTACTATTGGGTCGAGATACTGGAGATTGAACAGGTTGAGATGACGGCTCATCTTGCGGAGGAGGAGAAGTTTGCACAGGAGTTGACGGGGATGGCGAATCCGAGCTCATCATGTTGTGGATGGTTCGATCGACAAAACTACATCCGCCGAGAATGAAAGCGATCCAGAGTAAGATCGTAACTTGGATATATTTGAGTGATAAGGGGGCAAGATATCTCATGGGACTTTACCATTTTGAGTAAGCGGCCAAACTTAATAGCACTCTGATTTGTTGCGATTTATATTATGATGAACCACTATTTTGAAGGCTCGTAAGGTTGACGAAGCTCATAAACAGCAGAACGTAATATGTTGTCAAAAGTGGACTGATGAGAAATGTGAGAAACGCTGATGTCGATTCTCCAAAGGCAGGATCAAGGCTCGCGGTCAACAAAGTGAGAATCACTACAGGAATGGTTAGAACAATGGCGATGAGGAAGAATGACCAAAACAGTAGCCACCAATGCCCTTGTGTAAGCTGCCAACTTCGCTGAATTGCGTTGAATGCCGATTGATTCTCAATCATGACTGCATAGAACACAAATGACAGACGTACGCTTAAATATATTCCCGGTATTATCAGCAGTATGAACCCTAAAACTAGGATGGCTCCAACTATGACTGTGAGCAAAATAAGCTGACTGAACTTTTCTCCAGCTCGCGCCATTGCATCTGGAAGGGTTGCACCTCTCTGAGTTAGATTTTGATGCATGTAAAAAATCGCTGCCCCGGTCACAAATGGTACGACGCACAGAGCGTTGATTAAAAATACGAGAAATTTAGCCGAGGGAGATACGATTTCAGGAAGTAGCAAAGCTACGATAAGGTTGGGAGCGAAAAAAGCAAGCATTGCGACATAAAATGGCTTAACG
>DBGGTD010000169.1:0-3195 GCA_051162585.1 Elainellaceae cyanobacterium | reverse complement strand
TGCCCGCAAATGTATGTGAAGACATTGATTCTGCTCGTTAGTCTTGCGGTGACGTATACGTTGTTGATATTTGTGGCGCAGACGTGGTGGCAGTCCATACCATTGAGCATCCTGCTAGGTCTTAGCATGGCAGAAATCGGCTTCAATATTCAGCATGATGGTGGACATCAAGCTTACTCAAATTCCGCTTGGATTAATAAGCTGATGTCGATGACGCTGGATCTCATTGGCGGGAGTTCTTACAACTGGCACTGGAAACATATTGTGTTTCATCACACCTATGTTAATATCACCAGACATGACACCGATCTCGACATCGGTATTTTTGGGCGACTCACTCCGCATCAAAAACATTTTCCATTTCATCGGTGGCAACACTATTACCTTTGGATCCTATACGGACTGATAGCTATCCGATGGCATTTTTACGATGATTTCCATAATGTCTTACTTGGACGGATTAGCGAACGCCAGTATCCACGCCCAACAGGATGGGATCTGGTCGTCTTTACAGGTGGGAAAGCAATCTTCTTTACTCTGGCGTTCGGAATCCCCCTACAGTTTCATCCACTCTGGGTTGTACTGTCGTTTTATTGTTTGATCATGTTTGTTTTGGGTCTTTTTCTAAGCGTTGTGTTTCAATTAGCCCATACTGTAGAAGAGGCGGCGTTCCTAGTGCCTCAGCCAGATACCAGACAGATTGACAATGCTTGGGCGATCCATCAAGTTGAGACAACGGTAAACTTTTCTAAGCACAATTGGGTCATGACTTGGCTGCTCGGCGGACTAAATTTTCAGGTCGAACATCATCTGTTTCCAAAAATATGTCATGTCAATTATCCGTTCATGTCTGAGGTAGTCATGGAAACCTGTCAAGAATTTGGAGTGAACTACGTACAACACCAATCTTTCTGGGCAGGGATAACGTCACATTTTCGCTGGTTGCGGCGAATGGGAATGTTGAACACGGCACCATAGCCTAAACGTAGGCGGCGCAGGAGAAATTTATAGCCCTACGGGCTTGGGTTTGTGTGGTGAGCCCCCGCGCCGCGGGGGCTCACCACACGTTCAACGTCCTAACGCGAGAGCGTAAGGCTATACTATACAAAAAGCTCAGGCAACGTTGCCTGAGCCTTTTAAGCTGAGCTTAGTATTCGAGAAAACCCTGACGGATAGATTAATGCTTTATGTACACCAGACCGTATCCTAAACAGGGAAACCAAAAATAAGCGATTTTATCTAGCGGCTCTATCGATTAGTAACCGCGAGAAAAGCTGTTATTCCGACGGTTACCGCCAAATGAACCACCACGTGACTCACGAGGTTTCGCCTTATTGACTTTCAGATCGCGTCCCATCCACTCTGCACCATCCAGCGCTTCAATGGCAGCCGTCTCTTCGGCATCTTCACCCATCTCAACGAAGCCGAAGCCACGCATGCGTCCCGTTTCGCGATCGGTGGGGAGCTGAACTCGCTTTACTGATCCATACTCTGCAAACACAGTCGTCAGATCTGCTTCTGTGACGTCATAGGACAGATTACCTACGTAAATTGACATAAATTGTCTCCAAAATTTAAGGAATGTGGAGAGTGAAATTTCGGAGAGATGTCTGTTAATGGAAAAACGCGAAAAACCGTTAATACTATAAACAAATGCTGCAACCGATATTTATCTCTAGCGCCATTCTAGCACCTTGAAAAAAATTCTAAGTCAATCGACACGTCCTAATTTATTAAGAAATCCCTAAAAGACAACGCTAAGTTGGTTGCCATCTTGGTAATCATGCCGTCAACAGCCTCTCTCATCATGGAATTTTGACATGATATAGTCCTACGGACTTAGGTTTGTGTGGTGAGCCCCCGCGCCGCGGGTTCTACACACGTTTAACGTCCTAACGCGAGAGCGTAAGGCTATAGGGAACGGCTTGGCTGATGGCGAGCCTAGTCTATTCTCGACGAATATTTTTCTAGATTTCATCATGTAGCGATCCTAAATCGCTTGTGAATTGCGTATGAGCGGTGGGGGGCTGCTCCTACCCCACTGCTCACAACCCATTTGGGATTGCTATAGCAAAGCTGACCTGTATCGTTCCGAGAATACAGACCAGCACTTATCACAATTTCTGACGCATTAGCTCACAGCAACCGATGTCACGATCAAACCTACAATCAACAGCGCTGCTGCTGCGCCTTGAAGCGCATATTGACGAGCCTTTTCTGGAGAGGGAAAGACCGAATAGTACATATTGGGTTCGACCGCATAGTTATTGGTCAACCCTTCTTGGTCAACGGTTGCACCATTCAATGCTGGACGACGGAGGAAAGCGCGACCTTCTCGCTGCATCCGGGAACGAGCTTCAGTGGGAACCAATTCAGTGGCTTTAAGCTGCCCAGAATTTACGGATTGTTCCTGGCTTGTGCTGAGTTCGCGGGCGATCGCCATAAAGTCAATGGGGGAATTAGCTGAGTACGACATAAAAGAACCTCTGTAAACTTGTGTAACAATAATATAACAATTTATTAAAGAAAATTGCAAATAAATATTACTTATGCTAGGCATCAAAGCCTAGATTTGGGTCTTAGGTCGGCGTAATCAGCAGCGCACAAGCAACTCCCTGTTTGGAAAACGCTCTACAGCAATGTGCAATTGTATCAAGCACAGAAATGGTGGTTTGGGGCGCGCCGCGCCCCAAACTCTCGTACTTAAGTTAGGTCACGACAAAGCTCGTAGATTGTATGGTGCCCGCTTCAATGTTGGTCAACACAGCCAACGGTTGGAACACCGTTCCCGCTCCTGCACCATCTTGATCCAGACTGATCAGAGTATTAGCCCCAGCCTGTTCAATTTTGATGAACTGGAGAAACTGATTGGTGGGGGATGAGGCTGTAAATGCACTCTGGGCAAAAATTGAGCGAATGTCAATTAGGTCTTGACCCACCTGAAAGCCAATGATGGTGTCAGTAGCATCGGCGACGCCTCTGAACACATATAGATCAGCACCACCACCGCCAATTAAGGTATCAGCCCCAGCTTGACCCACCAAGATATCATTTCTGCCGCCTCCTTTGAGCCGGTCTTTGCCCCTGCCGCCTCGTAGCAAATCGTTGCCGCCACCGCCAAAGAGCTTATCATTGCCCCCTTGTCCAATCAGGCGATCGTTGCCACCGCCCCCTTTAACGAAATCTCTGCCGCCA
>DBGGTD010000168.1:0-2347 GCA_051162585.1 Elainellaceae cyanobacterium | reverse complement strand
TCCCCCGCAAGGGGATTGAAACCTTAACCAAGGCAGAAGGATGTTCGCGAAGCGTTGCGTAGCAAAGGCAGAAAAGGGGAAATTTGTGTGAAGCAAAGGTTTCGTTGGGTTACGCCACCGCTTTAGCGAAGCCATGCCCGAAGGGCTATACCCACCTACGGCAGAATAGGGCTTTTAGAGGTTTTGTCAGTCAACCAGCATTGATACCTTACATATCTGCGTTAAGAATCTGCTCCGCAGTCAAACTTAGGCCCGGAAACGTGGGAGACGTGATGCGTTCGAGGATGTCATCCTGAGTAGTATTGTTACTTGGGTAAACCGTATCCTGATAGCGCCCTTGTTCCAGAACACAAATAGTGACCGTATTTTTAATCGGATCAATAATCCAATACTCTGGAATATCGAGGGCTGAGTATTCTACCCATTTTGCTCGGTAGTCTTCGGTTTCGGTACTGGGACTCACGACTTCTACTACTAACTTGGGAGCATCCTGATGGGCAAGGATGACGGCTTCGCGATCGTCCATATCTAACCATTGTTCCACAGTCAGAACGGTGATATCGGGAATTCGGCAGGTATCCCAGCGATATCCTCGGGGTGACTGTATTCCTACGGTTAGTCGCTGAGACGTCCACTCCAGGCCAGCTTGCTGAATTTCGGCGTTGAAAACATCGTCTACAAATTTGATGATCCTGCCATGACGTCCGGTGCCCAAGCTCATGGCAACTAATGCCCCATTGACCAATTCGTAGCGCGTGTTGGTTCCGTCGTCGTAGGTTAAGTATTCCTCAAATGTTAACTTGCGAGTGCTCGTTACCATGTGCGTTTTCCCGTGGTCTACATTCAGCGGGGCATAAGATCATCAATGGTTGAGTTTTGGCATTTTGTTAGTCACAGTCTATCGCGTTCGTCTAATCAGCGTGCAGATAAAAGATAGGAAGCAGGTAGCTCTACCACAGGATCAATATTAGATTGTAGGGTGATGGGCGATCGCATTCTAGTTACATCAATCAGCCAGTTTGGAGCGTTACACCAACTCGATAACCTCCCTGGCTCCTACGCTCGTAAGCAACAATCTCTCCTAGTGCATTAAGTTTTTGCCCTAAAAACAGACAGAAGCCTTGAGGAGCATAAAGGATTAGATGGGTTTTAGTAGCTTGAGATTGGTTGATATAGTGCTGCATCAGCTTACGAGCATGAATAGCTAGAGCAGTCGCATCCGCGTTAGAGGCGATCGCAGTATCACTGGCTCCACATTCCGGCTCACAGTACACCATGCTGAATGAATCAGATGACTCTTGTACCAGAATATCAATGTCAGCTTTTGCTGAACCTGTAATGCTGAATGCAATCAGCAGTTCACTATTGGGTTCAAGGTTTTCTTCCACACTAAATCTTAATGGGGATGGAGGCTCGTTTGATTTCCATATTGCTTTACCTGAAACACTGGAAATCTGCTCAATTTGAAATTGAAAGCCATCGAGAGTTAGAAATGTATATCCCAAAGCGAGCATAGCCGTGAGAGGTGCTCTCGCCTGAACCTCTATGTACTCTAATCCAGCAATCTGCCTCAGTTGGTTTTTTACTTGTTGCAGCTCTGGAAGGAGAATGTTATCCCAAATTGATTGCTCAGGAATTTCTCTGGTGTTCCGATCATAATGAGCTGTCCAATCAAGCAAGACAGTTGGGGAATTGCCTGGTAAAGGGTCAGCCCAAGCATAAATTCCTAAGCTGGGGGTCGTTGTCGAAGGAGGCTGTCGATATAATTTTGGCACATCGACATACTTCTTGCTGCCACCAATTGAAATACTACTGCAGCCAAAATCATAGGCAAATTCATAGGAGCGCCCATTGCCTAGAGCGCTATAAAATCCAAATGCGAATTCCCTCGCTGAGCGATCGCCAATGGGTTGTTTCATGCCAATGACATACTCAATATGCTGACAAATCGCTTCAGCTTGCTCAGACGAATAGCACGCATTCAGAACAATACATTCAACATAATCAGCAAACAGTTTGAATAGTCTTGACAGGGCTTCAGCATCAACTAATTTAGCTCGACCCGCTTGATCACTAACCATCAAGCCTTTTTCACCTGTCCCATGTCCGCAAATATGGACGATCTGAGGATTTTCGTTCAATATCGATGTCTGTAAGTCTTGATAGGTTGCAGCAACCTGCGGAAAGGCTAGCTCAAACTGGTTACGCTGTTGCGCCGAACGTAAAACGTCTCGGATTTCTCGAATCTCTTTATCCAAAGATAAACGTCCATACTTTTCGGCTTCAGGATTGGCTGCGATGATGAGAATCTTTTTCCTATCACTCATTTTATTGATGTCCCATCGGT
>DBGGTD010000167.1:0-5535 GCA_051162585.1 Elainellaceae cyanobacterium | reverse complement strand
GATGCTGCTGATTCATTCCAAATATCCCCGATGCAGAGCTGAAAGCTTGGCTTTCGGCGACTTAGATGAGTTAAAGATGGGATGTTTGTACGGCAACTTTGGGATACTGAGTAGATGATTCTGCTATCTACTTAAGTCCGGGCGCATATTTGGCCAGTGGTTAGGTTTGAGTGTCTTTCGCGTTCCTTGAACTGGCTGAGGTCTTGCGAGTTTCAATTAGGCTTGATCTGCAGTTTTGCAGGTCCTTTCGTGAGCTAACTCTGCTCGGTCATTTGATTGAGTATCAGTTGGTGGGGCGATCGCCACAGCCTTTTCACCTGTTCGTTTTTAGTGTGTAAAGTTAGGGAGATCCCCATCGTGTCTGTAGGCATTCTCGGCACAAAACTTGGCATGACCCAAGTCTTTGACGACGAGGGAAGAGCGATTCCTGTAACCGTCGTTCAAGCAGGTCCCTGTACCGTTACTCAAATCAAAACTGAGCAAACGGATGGATATTCTGCCATCCAAGTTGGCTATGGCAATGTTACTGCTAAGGCTCTAAACCAGCCCAAGCTGGGGCACCTTGCCAAGTCTGGAACTTCACCCTTGCGATATCTGCGTGAATATCGCTTATCAGATACCCCCAATGGTTTTGAGCTGGGTCAATCCATTAAAGCAGACGCGTTTGAGGTAGGTCAGCTCGTTGATGTCACAGGCGTTAGCATTGGGCGCGGATTTGCAGGCTATCAAAAGCGTCATAACTTTCGCAGAGGTCCAATGGCGCACGGATCTAAGAATCATAGGTCGCCAGGTTCAACCGGAGCAGGCACAACTCCAGGGCGGATCTACCCGGGTAAGCGCATGGCAGGTCGGCTAGGAGGTAGTCGCGTAACAATCCGAAAACTCCAAATCGTGCGAGTTGATGCCGAGCGAAATCTTCTGTTGATTAAGGGGGCTGTCCCTGGTAAGCCAGGAGCATTCTTGAATATTGCTCCTACAAAACAATGGAATAAATCGGGTTCAAACTAAATCGGGTTCAAAGCAGATTTATAAAGACAAGACGTCAAGAACATTAAGAGTTGAATGCTAAACTCCACCCGTCCAGCAGAGGTTAAAGGTTATGGTTGACTGCGTAGTTCGAGATTGGCAAGGCGAAGAAGTGGGTCAAGCTTCTTTAGACCTTCGAGTAGCTAAGGAAGATAATGCCTCACACATTGTGTATCGGGCGCTCACCCGACAGCTCGGCAATGCTCGTCAAGGTACAGCCTCAACCAAAACTCGCGCAGAAGTTCGAGGTGGGGGTCGTAAACCTTGGCGACAAAAAGGTACAGGTCGGGCACGTGCGGGGTCTAGTCGTTCACCCCTATGGCGCGGTGGTGGCGTCATTTTTGGGCCTAAACCGAGAGATTATTCGACCAAAATGAATCGTAAGGAGAGACGTCTTGCCTTGCGCACCGCATTTCAAAGCCGTGCAGATGATCTCATCATCGTTGAAGACTTTGCTGATAATCTACCTCGTCCTCAAACCAAAGAATTGGTGAGCGCGATGTCCCGCTGGGGCATATCTAACGCTTCAAAAGTTCTACTCATTGTTTCTGAGCGGAACGAGAATGTTTACCTCTCAGCGAGAAATCTTAGTAACGTCAAGCTGATTTCAGCGAACAATCTCAATATTTATGACCTGTTGGCGGCAGATCAAATTGTTGCCACTGCGTCCGCTCTCTCCAAAGTTCAGGAGGTTTACAGTGACTAAGGTAAGCAAGTTTGATGCTCGGGGTCTGCCTGATTTGATTCGTCGCCCAATCATTACAGAGAAGGCAACTCTTCTTTTAGAAGAAAATAAGTATGTTTTTGAAGTCTCACCCAAAGCAACGAAGCCTGAAATCAAAGCGGCAATTGAAGATCTGTTCGACGTTAAGGTCATCCGAGTGAATACGTCACAACCTCCTCGCAAGAGTCGTCGTATGGGGAGATTTATGGGATACAAACCTCAATACAAGCGTGCAGTGGTGACGCTCGCTCCCGACGACTCAATCACTCTATTTCCTGAGGTTTAGTGTCGGATAGAGTTATGTAGCTCTACTAGACGAGAAGACCCCCAAATCGCTATCACCTGCATTGAAGAGTTAGAACTGAGAGCTTAATTATGGGCATTCGCTATTATCGACCTTATACTCCTGGCACTCGTGAACGAGTTGTTTCAGATTTTTCTGAAGTAACTCGTGATAAGCCAGAGAAGTCTCTAACTCGATCTGTGCATCGTCCCAAGGGGCGTAACAATCGTGGCGTAATTACCTGCCGACATCGTGGAGGTGGGCATAAGAGACGCTATCGCGTTGTTGATTTTCGCCGTGATAAGCGCAACATTCCTGCCAAAGTTGCCGCTATCGAATACGACCCTAATCGGAATGCTCGGGTTGCGCTTTTACATTACGTAGATGGTGAAAAGCGCTATATTATTCAGCCCGCCAATCTACTGATTGGAGCCACGGTCGTTTCAGGTCCTGATGCACCCTTTGAAGTGGGTAATGCCCTTCCTCTAGGTAATATTCCACTTGGAACACTTGTTCACAACGTTGAACTTATTCCTGGTCGTGGTGGACAGGTCGTTCGGGCGGCAGGCGCATCTGCCCAAGTTGTTGCAAAAGAAGGAAACTTTGTAACACTGAAGCTTCCGTCAAGTGAAGTTCGCATGATCCGGCGAGAGTGTTATGCCACGATCGGGCAGGTCGGGAATGCCGATGTTCGTAACCTGAGCCTTGGGAAAGCAGGGCGAAAGCGTTGGAAAGGTCGTCGACCCGAAGTCAGAGGCAGCGTCATGAACCCTGTTGACCATCCCCATGGTGGTGGTGAAGGGCGCGCGCCCATTGGCCGAAGCGGTCCCGTCACGCCTTGGGGCAAGCCAACTTTAGGATACAAAACTCGGAAGCGCAAGAAGCTCAGCGATGCTTTAATTGTTCGGCGGCGGCGGCGTTCTTCTAAACGTGGTCGCGGAGGGCGCAATGCATAAATTTTTGATTTTAGTTGCTAGTTAATGCTGAGGTAAATGAGGTATGGCTCGTTCTCTCAAAAAGGGCCCATTCGTTGCCGACCATCTAATGAAGAAAATAGAAGCTCTGAATGTCAAAGGTGATAAGCAGGTCATCAAGACGTGGTCAAGGGCTTCTACGATCCTTCCCCAAATGATTGGTCATACGATCGCTGTTCATAATGGGCGTCAGCATGTTCCTGTATATGTGACAGAGCAAATGGTTGGACATAAGTTGGGAGAATTTGCTCCAACTCGTACATTCAGAGGTCACGCTAAGAGCGATAAGAAGGCGCGCCGTTAAATGCTAGTTTTCTGGCCCGGCTGTCTGACACATTATCGTTCAGCTGATTCTCTAACTTTAGAAAATCAGAGGAGAGAGGTATGGCTGTAAGCACTACTCAAGACGAAGTTAAAGCAGTTGCTCGGTACATTCGGATGTCCCCCCATAAGGTTCGCCGGG
Organism: Elainellaceae cyanobacterium; assembly: GCA_051162585.1. GTDB lineage: Bacteria > Cyanobacteriota > Cyanobacteriia > CAZCXK01 > CAZCXK01 > DBGGTD01. Next base: position 2,065 of record DBGGTD010000167.1, on the reverse strand, counting down.
TGCTCGACCAAATTCGTGGGCGATCGTATCGGGACGCGCTTATCATACTCGAGTTCATGCCGTATCGTGCTTGCGAGCCAGTTTTAAAGGTGTTGCGCTCGGCAGTTGCTAATGCCGAACATAACGAGGGATATTCTCCTGCTGATTTAATTGTGACTCGAGCATATGCGGATCAAGGTCCAGTCTTTAGGCGTTATCGTCCTAGAGCTCAGGGGCGGGCATATCAGATTCGTAAGCCAACTTGCCATATTACGGTTGCCGTAGCTCCAGGCGAGGAAGAGGCATGATAAAAATCATCATTTCATAGGACGACGACGTTAGAGGACACACAGTGGGACAGAAGATTCATCCAATCGGGTTTCGTTTAGGCATCACTCAAGACCATCGTTCTCGATGGTTTGCTGACACTCAGCGCTATCCCTCACTCTTGCAAGAGGATCATAAAATTCGTGAATTTATCACGAAGAATCTCAGCAATGCAGGAATTTCTGAAGTTCGCGTTGAGCGAAAAGCTGATCAAATTGATTTAGAGGTTCGGACTGCTCGTCCTGGTGTTGTAGTAGGTCGGGGTGGTTCTGGCATCGACGCGCTTCGTACAGGGCTACAGAAAAAGCTCGGGGATACTAATCGGCAAATTCGTATCAACGTAGTTGAAGTGACGCGGGTCGATGCTGATGCTGCTTTGATTGCAGAATATATTGCCCAACAGCTAGAGCGACGAGTTTCATTTAGACGCGTAATCCGTCAGGCAATTCAGCGGGCTCAGCGAGCAGGAGTTGAGGGCATTAAGGTTCAAGTCAGTGGTCGCCTTAACGGAGCAGAAATCGCACGTACTGAGTACACCCGAGAGGGAAAGGTTCCACTTCATACATTACGGGCAGATATTGATTACGCTTACTGCACCGCGCAGACAATATATGGCGTTTTGGGAGTAAAAGTTTGGGTATTTAAGGGTGAGATTATTCCGGGTCAACCTGAACCTGCTGCGTCGAGTAATGTTCAACCGCGGCGGCGTCAACAGCGTCGCCGTCAACAGTTTGAAGATCGGTCTAACGAAGGTTAGAAAATCAAGTATTACCTTGATACTTGACGTCAGTGAGGCTGGAAATCTCGAGCTAGATAAGGTTTTGAATCATGTTAAGTCCAAGAAGAACAAAATTTCGTAAGCAGCACCGAGGTCGCATGAGAGGGTTGGCGACTCGGGGTAACACGCTGAGTTTTGGCGATTTTGCGCTCCAATCATTGGAGCCAGCCTGGATCACGTCTCGCCAGATTGAGGCAGGACGTCGCGCTATGACGCGTTACATTCGCCGGGGTGGAAAAATTTGGATTCGGATTTTTCCAGATAAGCCGGTAACAATGCGACCTGCAGAGACTCGAATGGGGTCAGGTAAAGGTAATCCAGAATACTGGGTTGCGGTTGTTAAACCTGGACGAATCTTGTTTGAAATTGCGGGCGTGCCTGAAGCAACTGCTAGAGAGGCAATGCGTCTAGCTGCATACAAGTTACCTATTAAAACGAAGTTTATTGCCCGTGAGTCGGAGGATTCATAGGTTATGTCACTGTCTAAGATTGAAAGTATCAGGGGCTTTAGCGACGAGGAGATCCTTGAAGAAATTGTCGCTGTCAAGAAACAATTGTTTGATTTGCGATTTCAAAAAGCGACTCGCCAGCTTGAGCAAACCCATCAGTTTAAACATGCTCGTCACCGCCTTGCACAGCTCATGACGGTTGAGAGGGAGAGGCAAATGGAAGCAGTGTCGGAGCCAAAATCTGATTCTGCGCGCTCCTCAGAGATTCCCAGTCCAGAGTCAGATATATCGGAGAAGGAGTAGAGCCCTATGCCTGTTAAAGAAAGAGTCGGTTTGGTCGTTAGCGACAAAATGGATAAGACGGTGGTGGTAGCCATCGAGAACCGTGTTCCTCATTCCAAGTATCAAAAAATCATGGTTCGGACTAAGCGCTATAAGGTTCATGATGAGGAGAATCAGTGCAAAGTTGGCGATCGCGTTCGTATTCAAGAATCGCGTCCTCTAAGCCGCACCAAGCGTTGGGTCGTGACCA
>DBGGTD010000166.1:0-7412 GCA_051162585.1 Elainellaceae cyanobacterium | reverse complement strand
AATCAGTAGCACCCCGTTGGGAATGCGGGCACCGACTGCTGTAAAGCGTTCAGGCTGCTTCAAAAATGAAACGACTTCTTGCAGTTCTTCTTTGGCTTCCTCAATGCCTGCGACGTCGTCAAACATCACGCCTGTTTTGGCTTCCATTTGGAATCGGGCCTTTGATTTCCCGAAACTCATGGCTTGCCCAGACGAATTACTCGAACGCCGTAGAATAATCACTAGCCCTCCGATAATTAGGAAGGCAATCAATGCATGGGTCACTAACCACGCTGCAGCACTGTTATCGGCTGAGGGTTGCACTTCAAGCTCGACAGCATTGCTTCGAGCAGCCTCGATGAGTTCAGGATTGCGATCGCCCTCAAATAACGTTACCTCCCTGATATCTTCAGGATCAGGTTGGTTCTTAAGCTCGACTTCAGCAACATTCCGAGTCGAGTCAATCCGAATGCGGGACACTTCGCCCGACCGAATCCGTTCAAGCAAATCGCTATAGCTCATGGGGTCTTCCCCAGTTTGTGCAACTGCCGGACTGATGGGCATCACACTTTGGAGCATCATCCAAGCAGCCGCAATGGTGCTTGTAATGACGGACGCTCTACGCGATTGCTTAATGAATCTCTTTTTCCCTAACTGCTTCATAAGACTGCCTTTCCGGCTACTACAGCTAACGTTTAAAACCACACGATCTAACATCTATCGATTGTTAATGCACTCATCTATTTTGCAACGTTTCTCAAGTCACCGCACGTATCACCCGTTGGAAAATAACCACAAACGATAGAGCACGTCACTGCTAAATTCAGCATCAACTCGATTTGTAAATCTAGTCTAGCCCTACTTCTCTGATGTCTTCCGCATCTCAGATTAAGAGCCTACCCGAAAACTTCCTAGAGTTTTTAGGAATTCAAAACTCCTGGCGGGGCTTTCGGATAGATTCTGAAATCCACATATTAATCGATTAAATCGGCACCGCTTGCTCGACAATTCTAGCGCACAAAATTCATACTCATAACGAGTACACATTAGATATACTATCAAGCAGACCCTATTATCGTTACATCGCTTCTGGCAGTTAATAATGCATGAAGCCGACGATTGGGTGGTATTTCTATCTCCACCATAATGAGGATTTATACGCATGGTTAACATTGTTGGTATTGGAGGAAGCCTAAGACCTGATTCATACAGCTATCTGGCCCTAGAATTGGCTGCCCAGCGGGTGAGCGCATTGGGGGCTTCTGTCGAAATCCTCGATTTGCGCACGATGAATCTTCCGTTTTGCAATGGCGGGAATGACTATCCTGACTATCCTGATGTCACTCGGCTGCGGCAAGCCGTTCAGCGGGCAGATGGGCTGATTTTAGCAACCCCCGAATATCATGGCGGCGTCAGCGGTGTGATGAAAAATGCGCTCGATTTGATGAGCTTTGATGAACTCTCAGACAAAGTCACCGGGGTTATCAGCGTGCTGGGCGGGCAGAGCAATAGCAACGCTCTAAACGACCTCCGACTGATCATGAGATGGGTGCACGGGTGGGTAATTCCAGAGCAAATTGCCATCGGGCAAGTCTGGAATGCGTTCGACAAGGGCAAACTCGTCGATGAAAAGCTGTCTCAGCGTTTTGACGCATTTGCCCAGAGCCTAGTCGAAAATACGCGCAAACTGCGCGGGATTGTTCGCTAAGTCTCGCTGATATCCCCTGTCCAGAGCAGGCGAACGGCCATGAGCGAAAACCCAATGGCGGCGATCGCCTTTACCCAACGAATTGGCAGCAGTTGTGCAGCGCCTCCACCCACAAGCACACCCAGCAGACTTGCCATCAACAAGGCTGCCGAAGCTCCTAAAAATACTGCCCGCAATGATTTTGCATTGCTGCTGAGGGCGATCGCTGCTAGTTGGCTTTTATCGCCCAGTTCAGACACAAACACGGTGATAAAGCTGAGACCAAGTAGATTCCAATCCATAGCGATATGACGTTTAACCTAACTGCACAACATCCCATAGCAAAAGTACGGCAATCACGAGCAAAATCGTGCCAGAAACGGTTTCTAACGTTTGTATAGAAACTCGCTTAGACAACCATTTGCCGACTAGCACGCCGAGAAGACTGGTTAAAACTAGTGCAAAGCCAGCTCCCACAAAGACAACCCACGGCGATTGCGACTCAGCACTCATCAACAAGGTGGTGACTTGAGTTTTATCCCCAATTTCTGCAACAAAAACCGTTAGAAAGGTTGAAAAGAAAATTCTAAGCTCGGGGGGAGTAGGCTTAGGAAGGGGGATAGGGGGGTGAGAGAAAGATTGAGGCACGTCAGCTGTCGACGATTCTGACGGGGCTGCCTCAACGTTATGGGATGATAGCGGAGCGGAATTGGGATGACTCAAGGGACTAAGGCAATAATTGACGAACAGCGAAGAGCAAAGGATGTGTTTTACAGATCAAGTCACACGCTTACGTAACAAATTGCTAATTTCATATTCTTTTCATTTTATCCCTGACTGCTCCCCAAAAATCAACCGTTAGACCATACTTATGTTGTCAATTCATGAATTTCTCTAATTCTGAGATGTCTATTGCGTGATTAAAACGAAGCATCTCTAGGCTGCGATCGCCATAGACTCCGGCAATTTGATCGCAGCAGCAGTCAATGGCAAAGTCGTTTAGATCATTCGCTTCAATGCCGTATAAATCATTAAACACCTCGGCCTCAACCCGACAAAATCGAGGACGCTCTGAATAAATTCGGCATTCTCGCGATTGGGGATCATAGTGAATGCACCATCCATCCTCTCCAACCATGCTCAGATATAGTTCCAAATCGGTAGGAGACAAATATTGATCTAAATCCGGGCGATCGCCTGGATCTAGATGACAACACGCTCCACACCCTTTAATACATTGCCAAGTCGCCATACTCAAAAATTTAGGTTGTTGTCCCTGAAAAACTGGTTCTATATAGCCACCCCATCTGGGATGGCTATAACGACTACATCGCCATCAGATCAGGCGATCGATCATACGATTGGCTTGAGACTCATACCCGCCCCCAAACTGATTGAAGTGGTTGATGATGTGATAGAGGTTGTACAGCGTCTTTCGTTTCTCATATCCAGGTTCGAGCGGATAGGCAGTATTGTAAGCCTGATAAAATTCAGCGGGAAAACTGCCAAATAGTTCACTCATAGCCAAATCAACTTCGCGATCGCCAAAATAAGTCGCCGGATCGAGAATTACAGGTTCGCCAAGCTTCGTTACGGCTGCATTGCCTGACCACAAATCTCCATGCACCAGCGAGGGGACAGGATAATGATTAGCCAAAATGTCGGGAATGGTCTGCATCAGCTCGTGCTCGTTTTGAAAATGTCCGCCACGCTTCCGTGCAAGCTGAAGCTGATAGCCAATGCGATGATCTCTAAAAAACTCAGTCCAGGTTTCAGTCCACGGGTTCATCTGGGGCATAAATCCAATCGTGTTACTTTGATCCCATCCAAATCCTTCTCTGCTAGTAACTCGATGCATCGCTGCTAGGTTATACCCCATGTCCTCCCAAGCTTGATGGGTGCCGTATCCAAAATCTAGCCATTCCAACACGATATAGGCAGAATCTGATTCAACACCCCAACAAATCGGACGCGGAACTCGAATTGTTTTCGTTTTAGCAATCTGTTGCAGCCCCAACGCTTCAACTTCAAACATCGATACCCGACTGGCCTGATTGATCTTGATAAAATAAGCGCGATCGCCATCAGATAGGGCATACGCTTGATTGACGCTACCCCCGCCGACCGGACGACGATGACTCGCCTTAAACTCTTCTCCAGTTGCTTGACTAATCGCTGTAGCAATTTGATCCCACATAGCAGTGCATGAGGTTGGGCTTCATTCTGCATCTTACAACGAGGCTGGCAGTGAGGGATAAGTTGCGAGTTGATCGGTAAGATATGATGAATGGCAAGCACGATAAGGATTATCATGCCCTATTAGAGATGCGTTGAATGATTTCTCTACTTTTTTGTCTTTTAGCTTTTAACCGCTGGTTAAGTCATGCGCTTACCTTTACCCCAATTCACCAGCCAAAATCGGCATCCCCATCACATTGCAGAAGTCATTGAAACGTCTACTACTGAATTCTTGGCTCAGTGTTTAGAACCTGACGACCTGAGTTATGCTGTGATGCCACCATTTGGTAGTTGGGTGAAGTCGTACGATGAAGACTCGGGCAATCAAATCTATGCGGTAGTCTATCATGCAACCACTAGCCCCATTGATTCTGTTCATCGGGCACGGGCATTGGGGCTTTCGCTTCAAGACTTGCGAGAGCAACAGCCTCAGATTTTTGCCATGCTAAAAACCGAGTTTCGGGCGGCGATCGCTGGGTTTAAGCCTTCTGAGAAATCGCGCAATGGGTCAACACAAGGCGATCGCATTTATCAGCATCTGCCTCCTCGTCCGCCGCAGGTTCATCAAGCCGTGTATCGCTGCGATTCAACTGAGGTGATTGCGTTCAGTGACACTCTTGATTTCTTGCGGACGCTGCTTCAAATTACAGGAGCCCCAGTCGATAGCCTCACCGCGGCTGCGATTCGAGAAATTTATCAGCTCAGAAAAGGCGATCGCACCTGGCTTGTACAAGCTGGACGGACGTTAAGCCTGCTCTTAAAAGATGATTATGATCGCCTGCGAATGATTTTGGATCAAATTTATTTGTAAGCCCAATTATTTAAGACTTACGCGTGCTTTACTGAGTTTTTCAAATAACAGTAACAATTGATAAACAAATAACACGCTATGTAACAACTCTATTAAAAGAAGTCAATGATGCCACCCAGATTTCAGCACACCCTTCACAATAGAATCCAATAACGGCGCTTGTGATCTGTGGCAAATGTTTAATCAAACTCTGACGTATTCGGTTAGCGATCGCCCCAAAGCCAATTCTGTTTCTGATCAGATTCAGGTCGCATTAGCAATTGCAGATGAAACTATTCTCAAGTCGCTGCTCGTCGATTCTGTCCCTTCAATTTCTGCACCTCACCGCATTGGGTCCGTGCATTCGTCTGTGGGTGTGCCTATCGAAACGCACGAAGTCGCAGATGGCGTCCTTCAATTCGAGTCGATTAGCTGCATATTGGCTAGCTCACAAAGTGAGGTAGAACAAGCGATCGCAGCAAATTCCTACGCAACTGGAGCATCCACTCGACGGAATGAATACGCAAAACTGACCCAGTGTGAATCTGAGACGCGAGTGCTAGGGCAAAATATCTCGTTAGCTCAAGCGCTCGGGATGCTTTCTCATGCCGGGTTTATGCCTCATCAAGTCCAAGAGATTCTTTATTTGCCCACCGAAGCTTGGCACAAAACGTGGTGGTATGCCCTCGACGAATTGGGTGATTTTACGGTGCCATTTCGGCGACTGATCCGGACTCGTCGATTTGCCGATGGCACATTTACCATCCAATACAAAGACTATTTTGCTCAAGACAAGCCGCCATGCTTTAAAGGCAACACTCAAAATGTATTGATTGACGTTGCATTAGGCGATCTGAGTTTCAGTTATCGACTCAGGAAAATTAATTATCTTCGACAACATCTCAACGTCGAAAAAGCCATTCTCATTTGCGATCGCCTGTCAGATCTAGAAGCTCAAGGATTTATCAGTCAAGGGATCAGCATCTATTCGGTTGAAGATGTGATGCTGCCGACTCAATCGGACTGTGGGCTATGTGTAAACCGTGATTGTCCGATGAACGGGCGCAGCGATTCTCCCGTAATCACGTGTCGCCGATTTTGCCTTGAAGATTGGCACGATTGATTGGTTACGATTGCCCCCATTCATCTAAGCCAATTTATAAAGTAAGCCAATTTATAAAGTTGCCCAACAGCAGGGCTTCGTGGATTTAGAATGCGCCATACTACGGGTAGTAGATTTACGTTGTCCTGTGAATAAACCTGCTGTTATTACGGTCGCAATTATAGGTGGCACCCTCATCGGAGTTTTGGCGGGTGTCTATCACGCACGCAATCAACCGTCTGCTCCCCTTTCTCAAGCTTCGCAGGAAAGGATAGCACTGGCAGAACCAGTTGATGCATCAATCTCCTCGTCTCAATCCACATCTCAACCCGGTCAACTGTCGGAAAATCGCAGTCAACCACAGTCAAACGGTGCTGATCCCCAGTACTCGCAATCTGCCAACCCTTCCCCCCAAGCACGAGCTACCCCAACCCAACCCCGCGAGCAGCCCGCTCAAACTACGGACGGGATTCGGCTCCAGGTCGAGGTTAGCGAAGCCGACATTAATCAACTCGTGAAAGATGCGATCGCCAGTCATGCAGATCGCAGTTCATTGCTTGCCGGCGCTGACAACTTTAGCCTCACCATCCGCAATGGCACCGTCGAAGGAGGCGCGCGCGTCAGCCTCGCTGATATTCCAACCGATCGACTAGGGGAGCGAGAGCGCACTGCCTTAGAAAGTGCAACCAGCCTGATCCCCGGTTTAGGTGATCGAGACATTTATGTGGGCGTGGTCGGACGACCTAGAGCCGAAAATGGTGAAATCAAGCTCGGAGATGATTTAACGCTGAAGCTCGGTCGATTGAACCTGCCCTTCTCCCAAATTTCTAGCCGCTTGGGAGTGCCAGTCAACTCAATTGAACAAGAAATTAACCGCCAACTGCAATCGCAAGGCATCCAGATTCAAGCAATTGAGTTCGTGGGCGATCGCGTCGTCTTGCAAGGCGATGTCGATATATCTCAATAAAACCTTATTCGTCTTTCGGCAGGCTCACCTGCAAGTTACCGTTCTCATCCGTCGAGACAGTAGCGCCCAGATTTCGCATTTGATCAATCGCAAGCTGCTGAGTGGCCTCATCGAATGCGTTATTAAACACCATCGTCCAAACTGAGATTTGAGCCGATCGGCTATCTGGGTTGCTCTTTAGAAATTGAACGGTCTGAGCTGATGATCGTGCTATTTGCTGACTCTCTTTGTCCGAGTAGACACTAGCCCACTCAGTTACCTTGATAAAAGATTCGCGAGCCGCTGCCGTATCACCAAGAAATAACAGCTCGTCGATGCCTTTATATCGCCACACGTAATAGGCTTTGTCGGGTAGGGTCGGCGAAAGATTAGGCAACTCTCGTTCGATAATGTCGACCGTGCGTTGAGGCTTCCCTGCATAAAGTGATGTACTCGCCGACATAAAAAAATAGCCCAACCGAAACTAAGGGTCGCGAGCCAAAATAACATCAAAGTATTCAGGGCTGAGGCGGTAGCCCGTATGCTCCCGAGCAGGTGTGTCACCAAAATATTGCACAAAGTTTAGAAACACCCAGTCAGCCATCAAATTATCAAAGCCAAAATCTGGGGCATAGTCTAGAAAGCGCAACTGGAGCTCTTTAGCTTGTTC
>DBGGTD010000165.1:0-11927 GCA_051162585.1 Elainellaceae cyanobacterium | reverse complement strand
TTGTATGCAAACAAATTTCTCAGCTCTTGTTGCTGCGCCAACAACTCTTGCATTTGCTGCTGGCGGGCTGCGTCTCGCTGAGCATCGGGATCGGTTCTGGGTGCCGTTTCACCCAATTCGTCTAACTCCTGGAGGTCGTCTGCTGAGCGGCGTGCGTAGCGTTCTGAATCGGGTGGCTGATTTTGAGTGGGAGGCTGGCTCTGCTGGAGTGGTGGAGTCGGCTGAGCTTGCGGGGTTGGCGTTGGAGTCGCTGGTGGTGCGGTCGCTGGTGGAGACGACGGCAACGGGATATTGAAAATTGGTGGAGGCGGGATATAGGGAATCGGAGGCAGGAAGGGAGACTGATAGTTAGGCTTGGCTGGAGAGTCTAACTCTGGATTGCTAAACGAATCAAAATCGTTGTTAAACGAGTAGAAATCGTCGTCGGGAATCGGGGGTAGCGCAGGTTCAGAGGTTGATGCGTTGGGGAGCCGACCTAGCTCGTCGGGTGTAAGCTCTACCATGGGAACAGAGCGCCGAATATCAGGCTCACTGGCATCCGAAAAGGAGAGGGGAATAAACGGGAGGGCGGCTAGGAACAGCGCGTGAAACCCAAGAGATGCAACAGCGGGCCACCAATAGGGCTGCTGAGTCATTTGACGAACATTAGACGGAAGGGATTGAAGGAGAGAGGGGTAAGACATAGCCAGGAGGGGGTGCTGCTCTAAGATTCAGTGCTGCTCCAAATTGAGCGGGTTTGGGATCGCTGGCCCACTCGGTTTCAGCAATTCTAACGATTGCGACTCAAAAACTGCCAATACGATTCTAGATCTAGTTCCGATGACCTGCGTGTCGTCTTGGATGTTGCCACTAATACAAAATTTCAATGAGTGATATGGCAGTCCCAGATGGGGTGTGAGCAGTGGGGTAGGCGACGCCCGCCCACTGCTCACACACAATTCACAAGCGATTTAGGATCGCCATAGCGGTTGGCTTAACGTGAATAATGAGCAGTGAAAAATAAGACAGCTCAAGCGTGGGGCGATCGCCCAAATCCGCATAGATTTTTTGGTGAGGATGGCTGACCCACTCGACGACGACACTCGATGACAGCAAATGATGACGCTGAAGAATCTGCCAAACCTCCGAATACACCGACTTAATTTTCATTAAAACAATTACGTCGGCGGTATCGAGGGCAGTTTCCAAATCTGAAACAGAATATAAAGCAGGCAACACCAGTAACCGCTGATCTCGAACCGTGAGGGGTAGCCCCAGCGCGGCAGTCGCTGCCATAGGCGAACACACCCCTGGAATGGCTTCAATCTCAACGGTGGGGTGCGATCGCTGGAGGGTCTGAGCCAGATAGGTAAACGTGCTATAAAAACTCACATCACCTTCGGTTACAAAGGCAATGTCTTCACCGTGGGCAAGATAGTGCCAAATTTTTTCGGCAGACTCATTCCATGCATGGGTGAGCGCATCGGGATCGTGTACATAAGGAAAATCTAGAGCAAGCTGAGTCTGATGCGGATGAATCAGTCGGGAAACAATCTGTTGGGCAATCCCCGGCTTGCCGCCGAGCCCTGCTGGAAATGCCACAACCGGAGCACTCTTGAGAATTCGCACTCCTTTCAATGTGATCAGTTCTGGATCACCAGGGCCGATGCTGATGCCATAGAGCTTACCGATTTGAGAAGGGTTCATGGGCGATCGCCTGTCTAGAAATGACTAAGCTATTTATCGCACTATTAAGCGTTCTGTAACTCTTGTTTCATCTTGTATGGTGTCGATCTGATAGAAGTGAAGAGTGAGTATAGTCATGATCGTAAGGATAGACATCTAGAAATACCTGGAGATTATATGACTCCTCCGATGTTACGTCAGCTCTGGTCTGTGATTGAGCAAACCCAAACCAGTACGCTTATCGGTATGGATGATGCCAGCTTGTCGTCGTGGTTAGTCTCTGAGCTGCGCGCTGCGCGACCCGTTGATTCTTGTGAAGCGGATATGTTCAGTGCATATATCTGTTCAAAAATTGCCTTGATTCGCGACCTTGCCCAGGCTCGGTGAGGTCATTAACCTAGCATTCCGTAAATATGCTTTCATTCGCCTGACTGAGACGGCGTTTTGTATGAAGATATGTCGTGTTTGGAGAGAGCCAACTCTGAGCGAAGGAAATCTATAAATTGCCGAGCCGTTCTCCCCGATCGCCCATTGTGGCGGGTTGCCCACTGTAGCGCCCGATACCTTAGTTCGTCTTCGGTAAGAGATAATTTAAACTGCTGGGCCAAATGCTGGACGATTGTGAGATACGTAGATTGGTCGGCGGGTTCAAAGGTGAGCGTCAACCCAAATCGATCGCTAAATGAGAGCTTTTCTTGCACCGTATCCCACGCATGAATTTCATCGGAATCACTAGGGCGGGGGCGATCGCCAAAAAATTCTCGAATCAAGTGACGACGATTGGAGGTGGCATAGACCACCACATTTTGAGGGCGGGCTGTCAGGCTTCCTTCTAAGACCACCTTTAATGCTTTGTAGGCATCGTCGTCTTCTTCGAATGATAGATCATCGACAAAGACAATAAACTTCTGTGGCACAGGTCGTAGATGATCTACGATGGTTGGCAAATCGTTTAAGTCTGACTTAGCAACTTCAACGAGTCGCAAACCGCGATCGCCAAACGCATTGACCAACGATTTTACCAACGACGACTTGCCCGATCCCCGACTGCCATAGAGCAGCACATGAAGCGCTGGATACCCCGCTAACAGTGCCTGTGTATTTTGCAAAAGCGCCTCATGCTGATGAGAATAGCCAGCCAGCTCTTGAAGCCGAATGGGATCAGGATGGGCAATGCCAACCAACTGCCCTGCCTGCCATCGCAGCGCTCGATATTGAGCATATAAACCAGCCCCAACGTGGCGATGATAAGTGGCTAACTCGTAAACCGCATCGCCCCAATCTTCGCTCTGCTCTAGCGTCTGCCAGATGGGATAGCTTTGAAGGCCATTGGCAGAGGGGTTGAGATCAGCCGAATACTCCCAGGCAATGGGCGGCTCATCGAGTTGTGCGATGTGTTGACTCCAGAGACTTACTTGCTGGCTCGTGCAAGAATAGAGAGCTTGTAACGCCTTGAAGTCGTAAACAACAGCCGCCGTCAATGCGGGAGGTAACCCGTCTAGATCGGTGTGTTGCACCTGCTGAGAAAATGGGTTGTCCGCGCGCAAGATTTGAGAGATCAGATGATGTTGCCAGCTTTGCCGATGCTCAGCTAAAACGCTAAACCACTGCCCATAGGCATATAGGCAGTCGAAGGGGCGATCGCCCTCCGGCTGCAAACACGCCAACATATTTAGAAACGCTTGCCCAATCGGGTCATCTAAAACGGTTTGATAGATTAATAGGGAAGCAGCGCGGCGCTGGAGCTGCCGAACGTCGCTTTGAATGGTTTGCGTATCAATACTCATGCTTCATGACGACCTGCATTCAGTTCTTCATCCTACCGCTCAGGATGAAATAATGGACAAATGCAGAACTCAACGCTGGTGTAATGCACCACGATACTCATGACAGTTGGAATAATTGCGGCGATCGCCTACGGAGCCCTTGCGTTAGTGGGCGGAATCATCGGCTACACCAAAGCCAAAAGTCTACCCTCATTAATTTCTGGAGTTATTAGCGGTGCTTTGCTGATCTTAGGAGGCACCATCGCCAGCTTGGGTGCAAGTTGGGGAATAGTGCTTTCTATGGTTGTGACGACAATCCTGGTGATCGTCTTTGTCGTGCGCCTAACAAAGACACGAAAATTTATGCCCGCCGGGTTGATGGTCATCGTCGGAGTTGCAGCCTTCATTCTGATGTGGAATAGCATTTAAGCACTGAATGCTTAAATCCAGCAGCCATAGCACATGAAGTGCGCGACCTGATTTATTCGCTAGATTCTTGCGGAGCCTCATCTTTAGGAAGCACAACGCACTCTTGAGTCTGACACTGGTTCCCGTAAAGCTGATTCACATAGGGTTCTTGCCAGCTCAGCGGAATCTCTAACAAGTCGCGTGTTCCGGTGAATCCTTGCCCGATAAACAGCAACACAGCAATCACGTTCAAAAAGGCGTGAGCGCGTCGCCAGCGAAGCTGCCGATCTTTATAGATATCTGGAACAATCGCCAGAGAAAAAATCATCAATAGAGCGGCTGCAATTCCATAGTAATAGTGGGACACAAACCACTCATATCCTCGACGAAATACTTCAGGCTGGCTCCCTAGCAGAATAAGCCCCATGCCAGTCAAGGTAGCAAAGACGCCTCGCCAAACTTTTGGCTTCGATTGATATAGCAAGGCAAGCGATGCAAGCGTTAGCACAAACATGATGACGACAAACGTAACGCGTCCCGGCTCGCTAGCCCAAGTTTGGTTTGCAATCATCTTCGAGAAAATAGGATAGCCAATGCCTAGCAAAGCCAGCACCACTACTGAACCGGATAACCATCGCCCAAGTTGGAGATGGGTAGGTCCAACCGTAGGTGGAATTTTACTTTTTTCTTTATTGGCGGTTTGTAAACGACGCTGACGAGTTTGATACGACAAGCGAACGACGCTTCCGATGAGTGGAAATACAATGGCAACAGCCAGAGCAGGGTGGATAATGGCGGCGAAATCTTTGAGATCCATGCAATGTCTCCGAGGGAACGGCAATTTAGACGATTAATGGAACGGTAGAACGGGGCACGACTCAACGTCGTAAATTTTTAGGACACATAAAGATAGTGTAAAAGCTTTATCCGGATAGCTAGATGATTGGAACCTGAAAAATTGCTGAATAAGGGGCACATCTGCCTGGTTATTTGGCAGTGCTGGAGTCAAGTTTGGATGAGGATTATCGAATTGAGGTCAAGATGCCTGGTTTTCGTAAATCGTTTAGGGTTTGGCTTCCTGTGCAGAACAGAACCGTCGTGATCTCAGCCGTTAAGATATCAACTAATTCATAGAGCGCAGAGGTTGATTCAGAGGCAGCCTGCAGGAACGGAAATGCCATCCCAACCAGGTCGGCTCCAAGAGCGATCGCCTTTGATGCGTCTAACCCATTGCGCAGCCCACCCGACGCAATCAGAGGACTATCAGGGGCGATCGCCCGCACTGATTGCACACATTCCGCCGTTGGAATTCCCCAATTTGCAAAGGTAGCGCCTAATCGCCGCTGCTTCACATCTTGCGCCCGTTCACTTTCAACTTTTGCCCACGATGTACCCCCTGCTCCTGCAACATCAATGGCGCTCACCCCCACCTCCAGCAAGCGCTGCGCCATGGGAGCAGAAATGCCATTCCCAACTTCTTTAGCCACGACCGGAACCGGCAGCGTCTCGCAGAGCCGTTCTATTTTTGACAACAGCCCTCGAAAATTGGTGTCTCCTTTTGTTTGCACGCACTCCTGCAGAGGGTTGAGGTGTAATATCAGCGCATCGGCGTCCAGCCAATCAACAACGCGCAAACATTCATCGAGCCCGTAGTCATAATTCAGCTGCACGGCGCCTAAATTGGCAAAGAGCAAGATATCAGGAGCGTGCGATCGCACTGAGAAGGTAGATGCAACCGCTGGATTTTCAACCGCGACTCGCTGAGAACCAACGCCCATCGCAATCCGATAATGCTGAGCAACCTCGGCAAGCCGATCATTGATCAATTTGGCTTGCTCAGTGCCACCCGTCATCGACGAGATTAACAGTGGCACATTCAATGACTTGCCCAAGAAAGATGACTCTAACCGAATATCACTCTGATCAAGCTCTGGCAAGCAGCAGTGGGTAAATCGATACCGCTCAAAGCCGCTCGTGGTCTGATGAAACTGAACATCCTCATCGAGACAGATTCGTAAGTGATCTGCCTTCCGATTTTGAGTCACGGTCGCGTCTTCTAACGTTGTTTTTCTATTAGTAGAGGTCATGCGATACTGCACAGAAATGAATGACAGGTAAAAACAGGGAACGCCAAAGTAATATCAAATCTTTCGCCCCCATAGCAATCCCGAATCATTCGTGACACCCTCTAGGATGTCGAATCGGCTCGTGGGCGAGTAATCAGCTCGACCGCATCTCGTCCATCGACATCTTGGAGGCACACGCGAATTTGCTCCTCTTTTGCGGTTGGAAGCTGCTTTCCAGTGAAATCAGGATGAATTGGCACTTCTCGATGTCCTCGATCAACCAAGACTGCCAACCGAATTACTTCAGGCCGCCCATAGTCATTCACTGCATTTAGCGCGGCTCGAATAGTGCGCCCTTTGAAAATCACATCATCGACTAAGACCACCGTTTTCCCCGATAAGTCAATCGGAATTTTTGTTTTGGCAGGAGTTCGTAATCGAACCTGATCTAAATCATCTCGATAGAAGGTGATATCTAACGCACCAACCGCTACTTGTTCCGATTCCAGCATTTCGATTTGCCGTGCGAGCAACTCTGCAAGCGGCGCACCTCGCGTATAAATGCCAATCAGCGCAAGTTTCGATAAATCGCCCGCCTGCTCGATGATTTCAGACGCAATGCGCGTGACCGTGCGGCGAAGCTCATCCGGTGAAAGAATTTCAACAACTTCTGAGGTCATGGGAAGGGAAAAGTTGGGAGGGGACGGCGAGGGGGAGTTAGATTTTAGATTTTAGATTTTAGATTTTGAATTGCAGGGTGATGTTAGCGCCAGCGTAACGCACCACCATGAGATTCTTCTTTGAAAGATCCCAAACAGGACAGCCGCACTCCATTACACAACATGGCCGGTTTGCCCTGCCCAGGTTTTCACCACCTTACCTGTGATCGACTGTCCGAGCCAGGGCGTATTGGAGGAGCGAGATTTAAGCGTCTTAGGAGTCACGTCCCAGGGTTCGTTTGGGTCAAACAGCACTAACTCAGCGGGGCTCATTGGCATGAGAACGGGGGGCTGCTGCCCCAAACATTGACACGGACGGATACTCAGACAGTTCCAGAGAGAAAGGGCTGACCAGCCTTCCTGAGCAACCAGGGTTTGCCACAGTAGCGGCAGAGCAAGCTCTAACCCAATCGCGCCGGGTGGGGTTTCTGCAAACGAAACCATTTTTTCTTCGTAGGTATAGGGGCTATGGTCGATGGCGATCGCATCTAGGACTCCCTCTTGAAGACCTTGAATCAGGGCCCGTCGATCATCAGAATTGCCCAGCGGCGGGGCGAGTCGCAGACTTGGATCATAGCTTTGAGCATCTTCACTGCTGCACACCAGATGCATCCAGGTTGTGCTGGCCGTGATGGGAGTGCCTTTCTCCTTGGCGGTTCGAATCAGTTCGACTCCACGTTTGGTCGATATCCGCATCAGATGAACGGGCGTTTGAATAGCGGCAATGCACTCTAGCAACGCAGCCAGAGCCGCTGTTTCAGACATAGCCGGATCGCCGGGCAGCCCGAGTTGAATGGAGACAGAGCCTTCTCTCAGGACACCGTTTCCTGCCAATTCTTGATTGCATGCCCATAGCGCAATCGGCATTTTGAGAGGCTGAGCATACTCCAAAAGCCTGCGAATCAATCCCCACTGTTGCAGCGGAAGACTATCAGCCAGCCCAACCGCGCCTGCGGCAGCTAAGTCTCCGAGTTCTGCCATGTGGTTGCCCTCACTGCCTACGGTCAACGATCCCCAAAACCCAATCTGAACGGCGGCAGGCGACATAGACTTGACGCGCGATCGCATCAGATTCAAGCTGGCGGGCGTATCGAGCGGCGGATTGGTATCAGGTAAGATTATCAGTCGGGTAAACCCACCCGCTAGCGCAGCTTGACTCAGAGAATCGAGCGTTTCTCGACTCTCAAATCCGGGTTCGCCAGAGTGGCTGTAGAGATCGACGAGCCCCGGCGCTACGATCAACCCGGGGCGATCATAAATTTGAGCATCATCGGGCACCGTTTCAATGCGATCGCCCATCGACTCGATACGTCCCTCGACAATCAGCACATCTGCAATGCGATCGCTCTCCGTGAATGGATTCAAGACTCGGACTTGGCGCAGCAGTTCGATCGGCATGGTGGGGGAAGGAACGCATGAGGACGGAGAAAATTGAGCGAATTATTTTGCAGGCTGACCTTTTACACCATATCGAACAGCGTGCCGTTTGCATCTTTGCATCTTTGCATCAACGATGATCGATGCCCTACCCATGCCGGGTCACTATTGACTCAGCGCTTGAATCTGCTGATTAAAGTAGTCGATTCGATAGTTGAGCTGTCGTGCGAGCTGTAGCCCTTGACGAAATGCGCTGACGGCTTGGGTTGTTTCGCCCTGGATACGATAGATTTGACCAATTGAGTCGTAGGCGTTCATCATGCCGTAGCTATTGTAAGACTGCTGCTCAACATCAATCAGCAATTGATAGACCACCAGGGCATCTTGGGTGCGATCGAGCGAAAGATATAACTCGGCAAGTTGCTGAAGCGCTTCACTGGCATAGCCGTAATACTGAACCGATCGCGCGACGGCAAATGCTTCTTGATAGGTGGGTGCAGCTAGATCAGGGCGATCAATAGCGAGATAATTGTTGGCTAGAGCAATCTTGAGGGCTGGAATCTGAGCATATTGCTGGGCGTTTTCATAAATGCTCGCTAATTGCTGCTGCATGGCGATCGCCTGCTCAGGCTGACTGTTTTGATCGTAAATATAAGCAAGCTGTTCTAAATATTGAATCTCGGCTTGGCGATCGCCAAGTTCACGAGCAAGCGTGAGTAGCTGCTGATATGTCTCAGCCGCGCGAGGATAATCAAACCAGGCAAGATGGAGGTCACCCAACGCAGTGAGCGTTTGCTGTTCTAGTGGCACATTTCCCTGCTGACGAGCCTGCACCAAAATTTGGTCATATAGCGTTACAGCCAAATCGCGGGCTCGAAGGGATTGATAGGCTTGGGCAATTTGCAGCAGCAAATCATAGTTTGGTGTGGGCTGAGCCTGGAGTTCTTGCTCAATCTCTCTGAGGCGCTGGGTGATAATTCGCACTTCAGTCGTTTGGCTATCTTCCCAGGCAATGCTCCCGACTCGGCTCAAGGCTGCCACCTCCTCTTCAACCCCCAAAACCCGTCTAAGCCGCAGCTCACGAATCCAGATGTCAAACGCATCGTCAACATTGCCGCTGGCATATTGCGCCTGAGCCTGCAGCCGCAGTTCTTCAAGCGCAGCCGTCAAGACTCGACGCTCTTGGGGGCTAAGCGGGCGATCGACGACAAGACGAGGCAGTAGGGGATCAGACTCATCGACATCGAGCGGACTGGGCGGGAATGATTCAAGTTGTTCTGGCGCTGGAGGAACGTCCTGCACAGGCTCTTCGGGGAGTTCTTGAGCAGGCTCCTGAGCCGGTTCTTGGACAGGTTCTTGAGTTAACCCATGAGGGCTTCCTGCCAACATGCTCGCATAGGCGATCGCGCCTACCAAACTTCCTTTCCACAGGTAATGCCAACGGATTGGGTGTAAAATCATGAGTCCTGCTTTTGATCAAACAAAGACATGAATCCAATAATAAATTTAGGCGTAGAGCGTGGGTTGTATCAATCGCAAACGCAAGCGACCGCATTTCGTCTGAACTCTTACCAGCCTACCTACGATAATAGATGGATTGATTCCTAATCGACCTGTTTACATTTACTGTCTCGTCGCTCAGTCGCCAGGCAACTTCAAAAAATTTGCTGTAAATGTGTTCAAAGTGAATCTAAGGTATGGTGGCTGGATGAAACGATTCTGGCGCGTGGGTGGGCAAAGCGGCCAGTTCAACCGAGATGTGATTGAACGCACGGGAGTCTAAATTCAAACGTGACATGAACATGGCATAATGAAATGCATTTTGGATTGCGCGTTAACGTCTATCAACAGGGGACATTGTGAGAGTATTAGTTGTTGGCAGCGGAGGTCGAGAACACGCTCTCGCTTGGAAGTTATCCCAATCAGAGAAGATTCGGGAAGTTTTTTGCGTTCCAGGCAATGGCGGCACGGCTAACCTGCCAAAATGTCGAAATCTGGCGCTTGGCGTCCATGATTTTGAGGGAATCGGACGACTTTCTCTTGTTCATAATATTGCTGTTGTGGTTGTTGGCCCTGAAGATCCGTTGGCAGCAGGCATTACCGATTACCTCAACGCGCAGGGAGTGATCGTTTTTGGGCCTACACAAGCAGGAGCGCAGATTGAGTCGAGCAAGTCTTGGGCAAAGTCGTTGATGCAAGACGCAGGGATTCCAACTGCACAGGCCGCCGTATTCACTGATCTTCAAAAGGCTAAAGCATACGTAAATGCTCAGGGTGCACCTATCGTGGTCAAAGCAGATGGGCTGGCATCGGGAAAAGGCGTGACCGTTGCCCCGACGGTTGAATCTGCTGAGGCTGCAATCGAGGAGTCGTTTGACGGACGATTTGGCGAGGCAGGGAAGCAGGTTGTCATTGAGGAATATTTAACGGGGCAGGAAGTGTCTATCTTAGCCGTTACAGATGGGCTGACGATTCGCCCGTTGCTGCCGGCTCAAGACCATAAGCCGATTGGCGAAAGAGACACAGGTCCAAATACGGGCGGTATGGGAGCCTATGCGCCGGCTCCTATTGTTACCAGTACGCTGATTGATCGCATTCAGCAAGATATTCTTGAACCTGCGATCGCCCTCCTGCAAACTCGGGGGATTGATTACCGGGGTGTGCTATATGCAGGCTTGATGATCACCCCAGACGGGCATCCGAAGGTGATTGAGTTTAACTGCCGCTTTGGTGATCCTGAAACGCAAGTGGTGTTACCGCTTTTAGAAACGCCGCTAGAAGACCTGATGCTCGCCTGTGCTCAGCAACGGTTGGCACAGCTTCCCCCAATCACATGGAAGTCAGGCGCGGCTGCCTGTGTTGTGATGGCATCGGGCGGATATCCAGATGCATATCCGAAGGGATTCGCTATTGCAGGGCTGGATGAGGCAGAAGAAACCGGGGCAACGGTTTTTCATGCAGGAACCCGGATCAAGCAAGACCAGCTTGTCACAGACGGGGGGCGAGTATTAGGTGTGACGGGAACAGGAGAGACCTTTGAAGACGCGATCGCCCATGCCTATCGCGCGGTCGAGTGTATCCAGTTTGAAGGGGCCTATTATCGCCGGGATATTGGGTATCGGCTGCTCCAACGGACCTGATGCGATGCATATTTAGTAGTCTAATTTAGGGGTGCGATCGTCGGGATGACTGTTAGCGTGTAACAATAAAAGCGAAACCAATTGAATACAATTGGTCTGTTTTGATTTAGTGCAAACGTCGCGAGTTACGTTTGATTCCTGCGAGTATAAATTGTTAGCTCTACTCAACCAAATTCGAGAAATTTTTGCTAGATGGTGGTCGGAATTTACCCTCCAGACCCGCCTGATGGCTGCTGCCACACTGGTCGTCTCGCTAATCATGAGCGGCCTGACTTTCTGGGCAGTCAACACAATCCAGCAAGATGCGCGGCTAAACGATACTCGGTTTGGGCGAGATTTGGGGTTGCTGTTGGCCGCTAATGTTGCTCCCCTCATCGGTGAAGATAATCGCACTGAGTTAGCTCAATTTTCTCATCGGTTTTATAGCAGTACGTCGAGCATCCGCTACATGCTCTACGCCGATGAAGATGGCAACATCTTTTTCGGCATTCCATTTTCTGAGTCAGAGGTGCAAAATTCTTTGACCATTCGACGGCGAATGCAGTTGCCCGAGAGTTACACCGAGAATATCGATAGTCCGATGGTGCGACAGCATCTTACTCCCGATGGTCAGGTGACGGATGTGTTTGTGCCGCTCAACCACAACGGCAACTATCTAGGCGTTTTGGCGATCGGCATTAATCCCAATCCAACCGTAGTCGCATCATCTCACTTGACGCGAGACGTGACGATTGCAGTTTTTGTCTCAATTTGGGTGATGGTCATTTTAGGGGCGGTGTTCAATGC
>DBGGTD010000164.1:0-2840 GCA_051162585.1 Elainellaceae cyanobacterium | reverse complement strand
TCCCACTATGCCTACTACGCTTCAACCTGAGTAGTTACAAAAATTGTCAGCTTAAATGATCGAGGAGATGGGATGTGCTTTGAATTCACAAACATGGATGCCGACAGGATGCTAACCTTTGCATCTGTAATGTTCGTTAGTACGGAGGATTATCGTTATGATTTCAAACACTAAACCTTCATCCCCAGACTCTCCCTACATGAAACATATTTTGCACCGCTTCAAAGCCGAAGGGTGCGTATGTCAACTAGACCCTACAAGCCAGTGGAGAATATATCCTCCCCTTAAAGGAGAGATTTGGAGACTTCAACAGGATGGCGATCGATGGATCTTGCTCATCAGCCAAAAGCCCCAAATTAGCCTGACATCTAATGAAGCAGTCGCATTTGTGAAGCGTCGTTTGCAAGCCTTGCTCCACGTTGGAATTAGTCCATAATGGTGCACTAGTTTGCTCGGCAGAGACATGCGGTTACAAAATGGCACCATTCATGAGCTAACTATTCATGAACTAACTATAAGCAGATTATGCTACTCTTCGCCACCTTGAATTCGTAGCATTAAAAAGCCAAGGGCAAGCCCAACGAGAATGAGTGAAAAAGATAGAATTGCCGCATTAAAGATTTCGCCAGCCATGTAATCGTATTTCCTCCAATGGATTCTGACAATTAAACGCACACGATTAAACACATACCATACTCTAATATTTTTCGGGACATTCCCACAACGGTGTAACGGTTGATTTGCGTAGGGCTTCCTCACAAAACTGGAAATTTTAGGTAAGCTTAATTCCAACGGTTAATATTTGTAACAGTCATGCCTACTCAATCTGTGGTCTGTCCCAAAATTGCGATCGCCCTGGGAGATCCTGCTGGGATTGGATCCGAGGTTGTCTTAAAAGCATTGGGTAATCTAACAACCCCCTTGAATTGTGAGATTACTCTCTTTGGGAATCAAGGCGTGCTCAACCAAACATTTGATCACCTGATGATGAAATCGCGTGATTCGTCAACATCCATTTCATCTGAACTAGCTCGCCCTGATACTCTAAACCTACATGAAATTGCACTGCCTGCTGCTCTAAGTGACGCTATTAACGTCGGTATTGGCAATGCAGCTAGTGGTGAGGCTAGCTTTCGATTTTTAGACACTGCGATCGCCCAAACCTTAGCAGGGGAATTTCACGCTATCGTCACGGCTCCGATTGCCAAATCAGCCTGGAAAGCAGCCGGACATCATTACCCTGGACAAACAGAACTGTTAGCCGAAAAAGCGGGAATCAAGCGATTTGGGATGCTGTTTGTCGCGCGATCGCCCCATACTGATTGGCAACTCAGAACCTTACTGGCAACCACTCACATTCCGCTACGCCAGGTTGCAGACACGCTTTCGCCTGATCTGCTAACGCTCAAGCTTGACCTGCTGGTTGACTCTCTACAACACGACTTTGGCATCAAACAGCCTCGCATTGCGATCGCAGGGCTCAATCCTCACAGTGGTGAGCAGGGGCAATTGGGTACAGAAGAAGGGGACTGGTTAAACCAATGGATACAGACGATGGGCGATCGCCATCCTGCGATTCATCTAGACGGCCCCATTCCCCCAGATACGCTGTGGGTGCGTCCGGGGCAAGCCTGGTATGGGATAGACCCATCGGCTACTCACGATGCATATCTGGCGCTGTATCACGACCAAGGACTCATTCCGGTCAAGCTAATGGCATTTGACCGAGCTGTCAATACCACGATCGGGCTGCCGTTCATTCGCACATCTCCCGATCACGGCACTGCATTTGATATTGCGGGGCGAGGAATTGCTGATGCTACTAGTTTTAGAGCGGCCTTAGATCTCGCTGTTGAGCTGGCTCATCAACGTATAGCGCGTGTTTCTGTACCTGTTTAGACCTGGAATCAATTATGGCAATCAGGGCGATCGCCCTGATCTTTTATCCGCAATATATGCCTTGATTGCCAAATCAAGCACTGATTCACCACAGTGAATTGCTTTCAAATAATCGTGTTTTGATGCAGAGTAATTCAGATATTCGAACCTGATTAAATACGCACAATAACGAAGTTTATGACCGATCAACTTGCAGTATAAGTGATTCTTAAATTCTAACCTAGAGCGAAAAAAATATGCGGATTTAAGCTGAGTTGTTTCTTCATCGACTCGGCTTCTATCAATAGTTATATCGAGATAATCATTTGCAAGTCTAATAATGTCACTCATGTCATTATTTAGCTGAACAATAAAGTTTGAGAACCAAATGTCGGCATCAATATTTTCTTTGCTTGCTAAATAGGCTGAAATCAACTGTGCGCCGATGCTGTTTCGACAAATAGATAAATACTGATCGAGCGATTGACTTAAATCAGAGGTCGCCTCATTGTACATAGCTTGGAACAAACGATTAATCGCTTTGATCCCAATTTCATGAGAATTAGGAATCTGGGATATCATCGCAGTCTTGATTTGTGTCAATTGTGAAGGGGCGGGTAAATTGGTGCCTAAATCATATAAATCATCAAGTTCAAACGTCAGCACAATTAATGTGTAGATGGCATCGAGATCGCACTCTAAAACGGCAATATGATGCTGAGTCAGGATGATTCGATATAGCTCGACATAGTGCCTAATTTCAGATTGATTAAACATTTTGAAAAGGTAGTCGACCCGACCTACGGCAGAATGGGGCTTGCATAGTTGTGTTGGCCAATCAGATCCAGCAAGTGATGGGCGCATTAGGACAGATCGGATGGCTGAAGTAACGCAGTAGTAGGTATATATCTTTTGCTCCGCAACGCTTCGCGAACAGCTTCTGCCTTCTGCCTTCCATCATA
>DBGGTD010000163.1:0-3955 GCA_051162585.1 Elainellaceae cyanobacterium | reverse complement strand
TGACTAATGCGTATTTGACCATGTCGCTTGCTCCCCAGGTGCGGCTCGCAGACTTGAAGCCGATTGCTCAGGTTGTGCCTGACACCATTGAGCTCTCCATCATGCAGGAAGCAGGACACTACATTGTGCGCCTGGGAGATTTGATGGTTGATGCGCCTCGCGTCGTATTAGCGAATATTTATGTAGGACAATTGCCAGAGGGTAAACAGCCGATCGCCCAAGTTCAGGTTCGCTACGACAATCCGGCATCGAACGAAGAAGATTTGCTGTCTGACCTCATTTCGGTTGATGCCACAGTCCTTCGGGCGTTTCGTCCCAACGTGGATGCAACGGTGCAGCAGCATGTGCTGACGCTAGCCAAATATCGTCAAACTCAGATTGCAGAAGCAAAACTGCAACAGGGCGATCGCCAGGGGGCAGCAACGATGCTTCAATCTGCGGCCAATACGGCATTGCAAATGGGGGATCAAAATGCTGCGACTGTGCTACAGACCACAGCAACTCGTCTACAGTCAGGAGAAGACCTAAGCGAGGGCGATCGCAAGAAGACTCGTATCGTTTCAAAAACAATACTCCAGGAATAGCGATTGCCTGGATTCACTCAAAAGCTGATAGCCTAAATCCAGATAAAGATTCTAAGCACTCGATTGAAACCCTATCGCTCCAGCTATCGGCATCTCATTCCCTATCTACGCCCCCACTGGCGAACCATTGCCAAAGCGCTCGCCTGTACCCTGCTCTTCACGGCTTTTTGGCCTTTTCTCGCATGGCTAACGGGAGAAATGCTCGGAGCCGTTGCCCAAGGAAATCTGCTGGTCTTGGCTCGCCTCGCCGGAGTCACCGCCTTATTATTCTTAGTTCAAAAAATTGCCCAATATGGTCAAGACGCATGGATGGCGCGAGCCGCTCTCGATGCAGCATTTGACTTGCGAAACCAGACGTATGCCCACTTGCAAACCCTCAGCCTCAGCTACTTTGAGCGAGCAAAAACAGGTGATTTAACGTATCGCCTAACCGAAGACATCGATCGAATTGGCGAGGTCGTTAACAAAGTATTTCATGATTTCACGCCCTGCATCTTGCAGCTCATTGTCGTGCTGGGCTACATGATTTATCTAAACTGGACGCTAACGCTTGCCACCCTCGCTATTGCTCCTCTCCTGGCTATTCTCATTAGTTGGTTTGGCGAGCGGTTGCTCGTCTTTTCTCATCGTAGCCAGAGCCGAATTTCTGACCTATCGTCCTTGCTGACGGAAGTGCTGAGCGGTATTCGCTTGGTTCAAGCGTTTTCAGCCGAAGACTACGAAATGCGGCGATTTAGCCGAGAGGCAGAGCGCAATCGCCAAGCAAAATATCTGGCAGCGTGGTTGCGAGCGATTCAGTTTCCTGTCATCGGGTTCTTGTATGCCATGAGTATCCTGATTTTGCTGCTGCTGGGAGGATGGCAAATCTCAGCAGGCAACCTGACGGGCGAAGAATTCGGTAGCTACGTCGCTGCGGTGCTGCTGCTGATCGACCCGATTGCTCACATCACCGAAAACTATAACGAATTCAAGCAGGGTGAGGCATCTGTCGATCGTATTTTTGAGCTGTTGGCCATTCAACCTGCGGTTCAGGAAGTGCCCAGCGCTTCTATCTTACCCAGGGTTACAGGAAAGGTTGAATATCAAAATGTCAGCTTTAGCTATACGCCCGATCAGCGAGTGCTGCGAAATCTCAATCTCTTGGTGTTTCCCGGAGAGGCGATCGCCCTAGTTGGAGCATCCGGCGCTGGAAAAACCACGCTCGTTAATCTGCTGCCCCGCTTCTACGACTTACAGGACGGGAAAATTCTCATTGACGGCATCGACATTCGAGACGTGACTCTGCGGAGTTTACGGCAACAAATTGGCATCGTGCCCCAAGAGACGGTACTTTTTTCAGGAACCATTGCTCAAAATATTGCTTTTGGTCGCTCTCAGTATGATTTGGAAGCAGTCCAATCGGCAGCAAAGATTGCGAATGCCCATCAATTTATCACCCAATTTCCGGACGGGTATCAAACCTGGGTAGGCGAACGAGGCATTAATCTCTCGGGGGGACAGCGCCAACGCTTGGCGATCGCCCGTGCCGTTTTGCTCGATCCTAGAATTCTCATCTTGGACGAAGCAACATCCGCGTTGGATTCTGAATCAGAAGCACTCGTTCAAGACGCATTAGAAAAAATCATGTGCGATCGCACCGTCTTTATCATTGCTCATCGTCTCGCAACGGTGCGAGGCGCGAATCGAATTCTCGTTCTCGAAGACGGGCAGGTTGCGGAATCTGGCTCTCACGATGACCTAATTCAACACGGGGGACGATACGCAAAATTTTATGCCCGGCAGTTTAATATCTGACCATCAGTGATTTGAGGCAAGCTAATCACATACCGATATCCCGCGTCGAGAGAACCCTGGATTGCTAGATTACCGCCATGCATGTCGACAAGTT
Organism: Elainellaceae cyanobacterium; assembly: GCA_051162585.1. GTDB lineage: Bacteria > Cyanobacteriota > Cyanobacteriia > CAZCXK01 > CAZCXK01 > DBGGTD01. The sequence goes on along the minus strand of DBGGTD010000163.1, from coordinate 1,483 downwards.
GACGAGTCAGCATTAGCCCCAAATTGTGTCGTGTCAGGTCTGACTCTTGTCCCTGGTGACGTGCAGGTTTTAATTCTTTAGCATTCGCATCTGTCTGAGAGGTTGAATGAGAAGGATTGTCTAGATTGGCTGATCCAGGGTCAGTCAATTTAACAGGAGGGGGGAGTCGCGGACTCGGTGTTAGAGCATTCGGATAGACTTCTGCGTGAGGTAATCCATCGCCCAACCAAGGATGAGTGATCCAAATGGCGATATTGAGGCGATCGCGCTTACGAGACACGTGAATGCGGATAATGCTGCACGCGCTAGATGATTGAATCACGCGAAACGCAAGGTGATACAGCATCTGACGAACTTTGTCTTTATCCAGTAGCCAGACGCGACGACCCGGTTCTACAGAAAGCTGAATCTGTTGTTCTCGTTGTTTTGAGACCTGTTCAAGCGTGCCAATTGCTTGCTGGCAGAGCATTTCGATATCAACCGGACTCAGATTTAAATTTTGACTGCGCTCATCAAGAGCGCCAAGCTCTAAAATTTCATTCACAATCGAGAGCATATATTGTCCACTGGTATGGACAATATCCATGTATTTCTTTTGTTTATCTGTTAATGGGCCATAAATTTCTCGATTAAGAACACTTGCCATTCCCAAAATTGACGTTAGCGGAGTTCTCAATTCTTGGGTCATTTGGGCAATTAGGTCAGTTTTGACGGTACTGGCAAGTAGGTGGGGAGATGGGTTTTTACGATTTTCGAGAGGCGATCGCTGATGGTGATCAGGTCTATAGTCTGGAGGGCGTTGTTTGAGCAAATGATTTCGTTCAAATTCGCTCATACTCCATCGCGCAGTTAGTTCAAGAAATTCGATTTCCTTCCGGGTGAAATTGCGAGGAGCTAATTCCATAATGGCTAACGTTCCTAAATAGCAGCCATTTGATGCGATTAATGGCACTCCTAAATAGGCTTTAATGCCGTAGTTACTGACAAGCAGCCGAGTTGCAAAATTTGGATCATGGGCTGCATCACTAATAGCTAAAACCTTTTGATTTTCAACAACATGACTACAAAACGATTCTTGACGCGGTAGCTGACGCGAGGATGCCAGACTATTCATCAGCCCAATTCTGGACAGCCCGATTGCCGATTTAAACCAGTGTCGATCTCGATCAATCAGTCCTAAAATGCAAATCGGCGCATCTAAAAAATGAGCGGCTGTTTGAGTTGCCTCTTCAAAAACGGGAACACTGTCTGCGTCTAATAAGCCCAATTCGCTTAAGGTCGCCAAGCGCTGCTGCTCGCGATCTGTCGCAGGGACTGTGCCCGACGGGGAATTAACATTACCGTCTAACGGATTAAAAAATTTATTCTTAGGGCTTATCATCGCAATCCCTTTCCCCAAAATTTGCTGTGAGAACTAATGGTATAAATCTATTACCAGTCATTTGATATACCCATCATTCCCCAACTTTTAAGAGGATGAACG
>DBGGTD010000162.1:0-2069 GCA_051162585.1 Elainellaceae cyanobacterium | reverse complement strand
CACTCTCACCGTTACGACCTGCCCTACTTTTACGATTTCTTTTGGGTCAGAGACAAAACGGTCTGCCAGTTGAGAAATGTGGACGAGACCGTCCTGATGCACTCCGATGTCTACAAATGCTCCAAAATTCGCCACATTAGTCACCACCCCTTCTAGCTCCATCCCCTCTCTCAAATCTGAAAGGTCGTTCACGCCCTCTTTAAAGGTGGCATAGGTAAATTCGGCGCGAGGGTCGCGTCCGGGCTTTTCGAGTTCGCGGATGATGTCTTTGAGGGTCGGCAGCCCGGTTGTGTCGGTGACATAGCGAGTTAAGTCAGTCGTTTTCAGCTTTTCAGCAATGTGGGTGATGTGATCCAACGATACGCCCAAATCCTTGGCAACCGTTTGCACAACCCCATAGCTCTCCGGATGAACTGCCGTATTATCTAACGGATTTTCGCCATCCCGAATCCGCAAAAAACCTGCCGCTTGCTCAAACGCTTTGGGGCCAAGTTTTGAAACCTTTAAGATGTCTCGACGGCTGCGGAAGGCCCCATTTTGGTTCCGATAAGCGACGATGTTGTTAGCGACGCTGGCAGACAAGCCTGAGATAAAAATCAGCAATTCTTTTGATGCCGTGTTCAGATCAACGCCGACATAATTGACACAGCTTTCGACTGTTTCTTCAAGCTTTTGCTTAAGCAGCTTTTGATCAACATCGTGCTGATATTGCCCGACGCCAATTGACTTGGGATCAATTTTTACTAGTTCTGCCAATGGGTCTTGCAGCCGTCGCCCGATGCTGATGGCTCCTCGCACGGTCACATCGAGATCTGGAAACTCAGCGATCGCCGTTTCGCTAGCAGAATATACCGACGCCCCCGACTCATTCACCATCACTTTAATGGGCGTGCGGTCTAGGGTTTGGATCACCTCTCCCACAAAGGCATCCGTTTCTCGCCCTGCGGTGCCGTTACCGATGGCGATCAGCTCAATGCGATGGGTTTCAATCAGGCGCTTTAAAGTGTGGGCGGCGTCTACCTTCTGCTTGTCAGACTGGTGAGGAAAAATTGCCTGGTAGTCGAGAAATTTTCCGGTTTCGTCTAACACGACGACCTTGCACCCCGTCCGAAAGCCTGGGTCAACCGCTAGAGTAGGCTTCATACCAGCCGGACTCGACAGCAGCAGATTGCGCAGATTAGCTTCGAAGGTTTTAATCGATTCGATATCTGCCTCTTGTTTTTTCTGGGTCACGACTTCACTGATCAAGGAGTTCTTCATCAGCCGATTGAAGGCGTCCTTGATCATGTCGCGATAGAAAGTCTGAACGGCGGGGCTTTTGGTATGAATCACCTGAGATTCGAGATATGCGATTACCTCGTCTAGGTCAAAGACAATATTGAAGGTTAAGACGCCCTCTGATTCTCCCCGGCAAAGCGCCAGCAGGTTATGAGGTGCGATCGCCTTCACCGCACTCTGATAATCTCGATACATTTCAAACTTGGTGGTGCCCTCCGGATAATCACTTTTAATGCGTGATGAAAATGCACCCTGGGTGAGCAAATAGTCTCGCAAATAAGCCCGCAGGTGGGCTTGCTCAGACACCTCTTCAGCCAAGATATCGGAGGCTCCCTGCAAAGCAGCATCAACCGTGTCGATGCCGTGCTCATCGGAGAGATACGTCTCAGCTTCCTGGCGTAGAGACTGGGGCTGGGCATTCGGCTGATTCAGAGATTTGATGAACTGAGCCAAGGGGTCTAAGCCCTTCTCTCTAGCGATCGTTGCTCGTGTCCGCCGCTTAGGACGATAGGGCAGATATAAGTCTTCTAGCTCATTTTTTTGGAGGCAAGTCTCGATGGTGACTTTGAGGTCTTCCGTGAGTTTGCCTTGTTTGGCGATCGCCTCTATGATCGCCTTTTTTCTCTCTTCAAGTTCAAGCAAGTAGGCGTGACGGCTCGATAATTCTCGAAGCTGAATTTCATTCATCTCGCCCGTGCGTTCTTTGCGGTAGCGAGCAATGAAGGGCACCGTATTCCCGGACGTCAGCAGTTGCACGGTGGCAGCAACTTGTTGGCGGGGGAGTTGTAACC
>DBGGTD010000161.1:0-3824 GCA_051162585.1 Elainellaceae cyanobacterium | reverse complement strand
ACGCAGCGATCGCCCTTTCTAGATAGTCTCGCTTAGTAGTCGGGTTGTCACCTGTGTGGCTAGCCAGATGCCAGTAGGCGGTTCCTAAATTATTTTGGGTCGCGGCAAATGCGGATGGTACCGTATCGAGCGTGCGATATTTTAATGCCATCCGATAGGCTCCTAGAGCCAAAGCTAGCCAATCTTCTGGCTGTTCATATTGCGCTAGATTCCAGTAAGCTGTACCAAGATTGTTTTGAATCATGGCATAGTTGAGCGGCTCTTGCTCAGGGCGGTAATATCGCAACGCTTCCGCATAAGCCGTAATTGCTTGCTTTAAGTGCTCCTTGGGGTGGTTATGCTGGGCTAGGTTCCAGTATGTTGTGCCTAGATTGTTCTGGGTTGATGCGTACCGCATAGGGTCATCATCCGCCTTGCGATAGCGCAGAGCCTCCTGATATGCCTGAATCGATCGCTGAAGATTTTCAGCGGGTTCTTGATATCGCGCCAAATCCCCGTACGCTGCTCCCACATTGTTTTGAATCATGGTATAAGTCTGGGGATGCGTCTGAGGTGAGATTTTGGTCAGCGCAACCTGATAAAACTGAATGCCTTGCTGCAAATAAGGAAGCCCCTGTTCAGGGCTTAACGCCGACCGAGACAGCAGCCAACATAGATTACCCATGTCGTTGAGCACTTCTGCCCACATGGGAGAGCCTTCATCAAGCCAGCGCAAGACTTGTTCATACGCGTTCATCGCACCCATGAGAGTCTGATTGGAGGCATCTCCTTGCTCAATGCGATCGCGATAGAGATTGCCCAACGATCGATACGCATGCGCAAGAACCATCGCCGGAGCTTGCTGCCGATGCAGGTTTTCGATCTGATTTAAGAAGCTCTGAGTCTGGGGATCAGAGGGCGCATCTTGCCTAAGTTGTGCTGCAATTTCTGCATCGATCGCCTGAGAAACCGTATGGGTCTGCTGAGCCGTTTTATCCGCCGAGCCGGTCAACGTAAAATCTAAGAAATTCGGATCAGCATCGACGATATCTAGTTCTTGAGGCTGCTCTTGAAGAGATTGCTGAGCATCTGTATCAGGTTTGTGAGCGGCGCCATCCCGGATAGGAGGTTGAACGCTGGCGCGATCGCCTTGCAGTGCATGAGTGACTTCAGTGATATCGGGAGAAAATGGCTCAACCTGATCGCGAGCCTCTACTAAGGAGTCTAACTGCAAGTGTTCGACCGTCAGAGCATCTAGTTCACCATCAAGCTCTCCTTCTTGTTCTCTGATATCTTCACGATCAAAGGCGTCAGCGTCTACGGCAACACGGTGGGTGTCATTGCCTGTCTCCTCGGCACGAGACGCATCTGCATTAGCAGTCTCAGCATCTCTGTAGACGGTATCAAGTCGAGAGTTAGAGTCTGTTACAGCTTGATCAAACTTAGTTTGATCAAACTTAGCTTGATCAAACTCCGATGGGTCAATCTCCGCCTCACTCGGGCGTACGTCTGTGATGTCTGCTGAGTCTACCTCGGCGAGAGCCGTTAAGTCCGCTTCGATATCATCGACTGAGAGAAGAGAACCGTGGGGAGGAAGTTCATCTTCAGGCTGCAAGTCTTCTGGTTTAAGGGCAGACTCAGAATCATCGCCCCATGATTCTGTTAGCTCCGATGATGCCGATGGTTGATCGTCAGGCTGCTGAGATGTGGCGGGCATCATTGGAGCCCCACCTTCATCAGCCTCGGTTTTAGTCGATGGATGATCTGGCGCATCAAGCGGAAGGCTGTCGGGTAAGGGCAATCGCTCCGCTAGCGTCTGATCAACTTGCAACAATAATTCTTCAAACAGGGCATCAGACGCTGTGTCGTCAGGCAGAGGGCTAACCAGATCAACCCCGTCAGATTCGTCTTGATGCATCAGGTCTTGACTCAGCACTTCGGGTGCATCGGGCGGAGTCATGTCCTCCGAAATGTCGGGGACGAGACCCCGTTCAAAAGACTGCTGCGGCGTTTCGTCAACGGGCTGCTCTTGCCCCTGAGGAGAGACTTCTAGCTGATCGTGAGATTGATCAAACGTAGAGTGACGCGATTCATCTGATTCATCTAACGAAGCATCATGCTGTAGCGAATGTCGGAGCGACTCATTCTCTGCGTGTGGCGATAGAGTTTCAGACTGCGACGTCTGATTGGGGGGCAATTCAACGGGGGCCTCAAATGGAGGATGGGATGAACGCGAAGCATTCTGCCGGTGATACTCGTGGTGTCGTGAAAATGACTGTGAGGGATAAACGGTAGCCGATGGAGACGATGATGCTGCAAGCGATCGCTTTTCTCGGCGAATCAAAGGTGTTGGTTCACCTGCAAAATCAAAGATAGCCGTCCGGCAATGCCAGAACTCAGGAGCCGATTGGGGAATAATCCGCACCCATGGGCGAGGCAACCAAAAGAGAATGCTTGATTCTAGAGCCGGTAGACTGCGTTCAATGCTTTGTAGATATGTGAGAAACAGCCACTGCGTTGATGCAGGCTGACGACTCAACTGCTCGATGCCCAAAATTTGAAATGCAGGCATCGGTAGGCGGATATTGCCCTGCTGAGGCGGGGGATATTTTGCGAGCCATTGTGAAATCTGAATGATGGGATTGGGATTGTGGATATCTAGACTCAGGCTAACGAGACGCGGATAGCGGACTGACTGCCGAGTGTCTGATGAGGGATACGACGATTGGGACGCCTCTGAAAGATCGATTTGAAGCTGACGAACAAGGCGATCGCGCAGGATCAAATTATCGCAGACAGCCACAAAAATCTGACGGCGAAGATTTAAGCCTAACGAGGCTTTGAGGCGAAAATAAGTTTCCTGATTCTGTCCCAAAGTTTTGCGAGGATCGGTATTGATCACGGCGACGCTGCCAGAGAAAAACGGATTAATCGAGTTAGGAGTTGCTGTAGTCGCAACAGAATCAACCATTTCAGAGTGACACTAATCAATAATGGATAAGCTTACCCCTTGCCTACGGCACGATCTGTCGTTTTTTGCAGAAAAAGCTCCAGAGTCTGAATTGGAAGGGGTTTGATCGATTTTAAGGACGAGGCTATAGACCCGTTAAGGTTTTGAGTTCTGTATGCCCCCTCTCATGGGATGCCCTCTTTCAACTAGCGTTCTAGAGCATTCATAAAGACAGTTTGAGTCCAAAACGGAATCAACTCCATCGAGCCTCTTGTTATGTTTCTTCAGTCATTTTTGCTCAGAGTCAGGATGAATTCGGCGTAACCTTGCCAGCTGATGGGGCGCTGCGATCGCCACCTCACAAAAAAGAACAAGCACTCTAATACTGAGAATGCTTGCTAAACAATGTATTTTGGTGATGTAAATGCAAGGTCTCAATGCCCTTACACACTCGAATCGGGCATTAGGCTCGCCTCAAGCCATCTATATCAACGGCTACGATACTGAAACTGCAACAAAGATCAATCCAGACAACAACACAGTTGCGCTAATCCCGATAAGGATATAATTGCGCTTCTGGGCACCAGTTGGCGGTTCAGCTTTGTACATCTTTGGCTCAACAGCAAAGTTATTGAGGCGGCCCCCGTCTTCGGTGGTGTATGGCATAATCAAAATCCTTTTCGCTCTAAGTTTCTACAATTGTAACAAAAATTAACAAAAAATTACAGGATTAACTGAATTTAACATCGTTCCGGATTGAGTGTAAATGCTGTTCACTCTATCTTAGGGACGATTGTAGGTCTATCTTCTGGAGGATTACCGATCGGATTGGGTAATTAATCCGGTTAGGGGAGAACTCGCACTAGCGTATGCTTTCAGGGGAATTCGCCCGGCT
>DBGGTD010000160.1:0-3559 GCA_051162585.1 Elainellaceae cyanobacterium | reverse complement strand
AGAGAGTATATTCAGTATATCTGCTTGTACTGATTCTAAATTAGGTGCAGAAGCGACATCTTTATTTGATATATGGTGTATGCGAGTAGCAAAATGAGTGATTGGTTTTTCTGGACGTATTAACCACACTTGAGGAGCATTAGTTACGCAGCCATCTTCTATAATGACAATCCCCAATTCGACTACATCCGGGGGTTGCTGCCCATTGCCTTCAATATCTATGGCTAAGTATCTTATACTTTTCCAAGATTGATTATTGGCATCCATTTCCTATAGCCTCCCATCCAATCTCTGACCTACCATGCCGCTTAAATTTATGAGGATATCGAGGGTCATGAACCTGATATCCTAAATTGTGTTGGATGTAGTATCGTTGTGGCTCGTCGAGTCCTTCTATCTCAACTGCATAATCTTCTATTCGGGGAATACTCTTAGTACCCATATACTCTGAAAGTTCTTTAACTTCTGACGGCAGAGGCTTAGACCATGCTGAAGCACAGCGCTTAACTTGAATAGGAGGACATATATCACATAATTCTCTAATTCCGTAATGCCCATTGTAGTCAGGAAGAGAGTGCGCGTATGACACCGCGCAAGAAGTTTTTCTAAAGAGGGCACCTGCTTGCTGTGTAACTTTGAAAGCTTCAAGGATATTCTGCTCTAAATGTTGTGGAAAAATTTTTCTCCTTGCTGTTTCACTGTACAATTCAGGCAACCCATTAGCCTGATAATATGCACGAATCTGTTCTCGGTAAAAGAGTCCAGTGAACACGGTGGCGTGTGCTGTTTTGCTTAATTCAATGGCACGCGCTAAATGCATCGGAGAATCATTTAGCCCTGGAACAATCGGACGCCAATACAAGATAACACGATACCGAGTTGCTAGGTCATAAGCTATCTTGATAGACTGGGCAGCAATATTACTATCAATTGGCTCTATCTTTTCATTATCAATTCCAGAGAAAGTAATTAATAAAGTAACTCGCAATGAAGAAAACTGATTGAGTTTGAAACAATCTTCTTTAGTGACTCTATAACGAGTAATGACCAAAATGTGATTTTGCAAACCACGCTGATCAAGATTTTCTAATACATTAAAAGTATGTGGCTTAACACTCGGTAGAAAAGGATCTGTTGCTCGATTAAAGATTTGCAATGGTGTCTTATTAGCTTGGAAAAATTTGTGATTTAGCAAATATTCCACTGCTTCATCATCGCTCATCAAAGCTGTAGGCTGCTTCATCTCAAAATTACTAAATAGATGGCGAACGCAATAAGAGCAATCTAGTGGGCAGCCAACAATATGATTCAAACTTAATCCTGATTTTCTATATTCAACAGGATCAAGCAGTGCTGGATTCAATTCGGATTTCAGCGCGTCCGGAAGAGGTAATACTTCGGATGCAAATTTTAAGTTCATTTAAATTCTTCTATTCTACCAATTCAAAGCCGTATGGAAAAATTGTATGCACTGAGCGCACTGAGCGGGCTAACGATCGAGCTGAGCCGCGAACGCCGTCGAGCCCGACGGCGTCGGGCTAGCGGCGTTTGTCGGCTCCAGCGAGGTTGTTATTCCGCAGCGCTGCAAGATTTTAGCATACGTAGTCAAGTTTTATACAGCGCTGTCGGAGTAACTATATGTAGACAGATCGCATCTGTCTAACACTCCCGTTTAGGGATATATGCAGATTAGATCTGTCTATATACCTCTAGTGGGGGATATAGGCAGATTAGCGTCAGCCTATATCCCCTGAATGGCAATTAGAGCAGACATGATTCTGTCTAAATTACCTTCTATGAGAAATTAGACAGAATTCTAGCTTCGCATTAGAGATTCGCCTCATTGCGTCAGTAAATCTTCACATAGAAGACGAAATCATCTTGTGCGATGGTCAAAGACCAGTCCCAAAGGACTATCGCCCGTCTGATCACAAATACGCACACCTCATCGTCAGCCATCGTGCGATCGCCAAGATTCCAAAACTGCTTAATTAGTGTTCTGAGTGGTTAATTTGGTGCTCTGAGTGGTAATTTTGGTGCTCAGAGTGGTTAATTTGGTGTTCTGAGTGGTTAATTTGGTGTTCTGAGGGGTAAATTAGCAGGTTTAGATCCCCGGCTTCTGCCCAAAGCTCCTCCATTATCCCCGACCAGGTCGATTGAGAAGCCGGGGATCTGAATCCCACACAAGCTTCCACAATCGCAAATCTAAAATCGAGAATTGGTATAACAGATCTTTGCAAGCCGATGCTAGCTTTGATGCATTAGAGACGCCGGATGCGATGCCTTTGAGTGCATTGGGCGATCGCCTGTGGTCGCTATTCGATTTGACCCGCATCAAAGGGGATTAAAATGCAGTCATTCTGGTTCCAGCCAAAGGTTTGTTCGTGGTAGCTAATATCCTGTCCGCTCAGTTGAGTAACCATTAACCGACCAACTGCCGTCTCCACATCAAGCTCAAATCGTTGCCCAATATAGGTCATCCTTGACGGAGTTCCAGAGAATTGATTGACAGTGTCGGCAGGTGGGTTGACTTGAATCCGTTCGGGGCGAATCATCAGCGTCACTGCGCTGCCAGGTACTACCGATTGACTCATCCCTGATTGACTCAAAGAAGCAGCTTTGATGAGATGACCCTTCACATCTACAATCACGCTGTCGGGCTGTATATCTAGCAGCGTTCCTCTCAAAAAGGTAGCTTTACCAATAAACTGAGCCACAAATAGTGACGCAGGATAGTTGTAAATATCTGTTGGAGTGCCAATCTGTTCAATTCGCCCGTTGTGCATCACGGCAATGCGATCGCTCACTGACAAGGCTTCTTCTTGATCATGGGTGACGTAGATAAACGTGAGATTGGTTTTTTGTTGCAATTCGCGCAGTTCTTGCCTCACCTCGTCTCGAATTTTGGCATCGAGGGCTGACAACGGTTCGTCTAACAACAGCACCTTGGGGCGGCTGATTAGGGCACGCGCCAGCGCCACTCGCTGCTGTTGCCCGCCTGAAAGCTGAGCCGGACGGCGATCGCCCAATTGCTCAATCTGAAACATCTTCAGCGCATCGGTGACGTTAGACTCAATCTCAGCGCGAGGCATTTTGGCGATGGTGAGCGGGTAGGCAATATTTTGCGCGACCGTTAGATGAGGAAACAGGGCATAACTTTGGAACACCGTGTGCACATTGCGGCGATAGGGGGGGAGGGTGGTCACATCGTCATTGCCAATCAAGACGGTGCCATATTCAGGAATCGCAAAGCCACCAATCAGCCGCAGCGTCGTCGTTTTGCCAGATCCGCTCGACCCTAACAGCGAGAAAAATTCACCTGCTCGAATGTCAAGATTGATATCGCGAACTGCGAAGATTTCGCCAGCAGACGTGGGATAGATTTTACTCACTTGACTGAGAGATACGATGCGATCGCCCATGGCTATCGTCCTTACTAGTTGGTTTTAAGTCGGTGGTCACAATTAACTATAGAGCCTATAAAACCCTGCGCTGCCCGCGCAGCGGGCAGCGCAGGGTTTTGAGTTTGGTTTTTAATTGTGCCGAGGTACTTAGTACC
>DBGGTD010000159.1:0-6790 GCA_051162585.1 Elainellaceae cyanobacterium | reverse complement strand
ATCGCCCTCTTTTCAATCATTCTGATTACGCTAGAGCCGTTTTTCTTGGCCTATCAGCGATTTGTTACCACCGACGCGATTCAGTCTGATTTTAGCGTGCTGGCAATTTTGTTGATGGTGCTCTACTTACGAGGCGACCAGGACGGCGCGATGGAGTACGGTCAGCATGAGGGCGATCGCCGCTGGTTGGGAGCATCGGGCATTTGTCTAGGGCTAGCGACTGCCTCAAAGATGACTGCGCTCTTTGTGATTCCAGGCATTGTGCTGTGGATGGTGCTCACTGAGGCAAGAGTCACGAAATTTCCAAGGCGGGGATGGCGACGCCAGATTTTCGACTGCCTGCGCTGGGGAACAACGGCATTGGTGACCTTCATTGCCATCTATCCGGCGATGTGGATTCAGCCGTCGTATACGGTGATTCGCATTGTGAATGGGCTGCTGGATGAATCGGCACGAGGCGACTTCTTTTTTCTGGGAGAACCTACTGATTCACCGGGGCTGCTATTTTACCCAGTGGTGCTAGCGTTTCGATTATCGCCCGTGATGCAGATTGGCTTGATTCTATATCTTTGCATTGCGCTATTTCCCCAGATTGGACGAAGGACGGGGCAAAGAATGGGGCGATCCGATACTCCACAGATTCGATCAGACATCCGATCAGACAACAGTACAGATATTCAGTCTGGTTTATCATCCCCTCCCAATCAACGATCGGAGTTGCTGGCGCTGGGGCTGTCAGCTTTGTGCATTCTTGGCATTCTCTCGGTAGCGCAGACCAAGATTGATCGCTACGTGACCTTTGTGCTGCCCATTTTGGCAATCTTAGCGGCGGCTGGCTGGTTAGCACTGTTGAATACCATTCGATTGCGATCGTCGTCAGGTGCCCCAATGATGCATCCGAAGGGAATCACCATCGGGGCGATCGCCCTTGCGGTTGGACAATTCCTAGTTTTGCTTCCAGAATTTCCCTACTTCATCACCTACTACAATCCGCTTCTAGGCGGCACAGTCGCCGCGCAAAACGTGCTTACGGTCGGTCAAGGAGAAGGGCTGGATCAAGCGGCTCGATGGCTAAATCAGTTGCCCAATTCTGATCAACTCACTGTGGCAAGCTGGCACCGATCGGTGCTGGCGGCCTACTTTCGAGGACGAGCCATTCGGGTGCCCAAGTACAAAGAACCCGATGATGAGTTTTGGCTCACGACTAACTACGTGGTGTTTTATATCAACCAGTTGCAGCGATCGCTCCCCGACCCTGACATCATTCACTACTTTTCTGCTCAAACTCCCATACACACGGTTTCGATTCATGGCGTTGACCATGCAATCATCTATCCAGGACCGATTCCCACCTCATCTGATCTAGCGCAGATAGACGTGCCGATAATGCAGTTGGTTGGCGATCGGGCGCGGCTGCTCGGCTATGATGTGAATCCACTTGATAGCAAGGAGATGGCGATCGCCCTCTATTGGGAGTTTTTGCAAAAACCGCCTCCCAATACCGCTGTTCAAATCACCGTGAGCGACTCGCAAGGGCATCAGGTGCAGCAGGCTGCGCCTCTGCTCGGCGGCAATCTACCTCGACGCAAGGTGATGCCCAAGACCGTGATTCGAGATATTCATCGGATTGCGCTCTCCCCTGATATGGTGGCCGATATCGACCTGAAGCCATATCAGATTAATGTGGACTGGATATCTCGTCCCGGTTCTAGTTAAACGTGGTGGGTTCTCGAAGTGGATATAGTTGTGAGCGGTTATATCACCCGAATCATGCGTCTTTTAAGACCCAGTTCACCAACGTACGCACCGCAAACCCCGTACCACCGGGGCTGTTATAGACATCTTCTTTGTCAGTCCATACGGGGCCTGCTACATCAAGATGCGCCCAGGGCGTGTTTTTCACAAACTGCTTTAAGAACAAAGCTGCCGTGATTGCTCCGCCAGGGCGAGGGCCTGTGTTTTTCATATCGGCAACGACTGACTTCATGCCCTCAAAGTATTTTTCTTCCATGGGCATACGCCAAAACTTTTCGCCAGCGACCTCAGCCGACTCAAGCAACTGGCTTGCGAGGGAGTCGTCTTCGCTCCAGAGCCCTGCTATATCATTACCTAGAGCCACGACGCAGGCTCCGGTTAAGGTTGCCAAATCGACAATTGCCTCGACGCCCAGCTTGTCTGCGAATACCAGCGCATCTGCTAAGGTTAACCGCCCCTCGGCGTCGGTATTGTTGACTTCGATGGTCTTCCCATTGGACGCTGTGAGAATGTCGCCGGGGCGCATAGCTCGACCACTCACCATATTTTCAGTGACGGCACTGATAAAATGCACCTCCACATCGGGCTTGAGTTGAGCGATCGCCTTGGCAGCACCAAACGTTGCGGCGGCACCCCCCATATCGGTTTTCATCATCTCAATTCCGCTGCCAGAGGGCTTTAAGTTGAGACCGCCGCTGTCAAAGGTCAGCCCTTTGCCAACGATCGCCAGTTTGCGCCTGGGCGTACCCTCCGGTCGGTAGGTTAAGTGCACAAACTTGGGCGGCAGTTCAGATGCTTGAGCAACGCCTAAGAAAGCTCCCATCCCAAGCTTTTCGCACTCATCTCGCTCCAGAATTTTGAGATCTAGCCTATACTCATTGGCGATCGCCTCCGCTGCTTCTGCTAAGACGACGGGGGTCACCACATTCGCAGGCGCAGACACCAATTCGCGGGCCAAAATCACTCCTAAACTAATTTTTCGGGCTCGACTGATGGCATCGTCTTGCCCACCAAACCCAAGAAAATCAATCGTCTGGATGCCATCATTTTTCTCTTCACTGTCTGATTTAAATCGAGTATCTTGATGCAGAGCCAGCTCGACGCCTTCTGCCATCGTCTGTAAGCTTGTGGCAGCATTCCCCTTCCATACTGGCAGACTGATGCCAACCGTTTTGCATCGTTCTCGTTTGGCAAGCCGAGCGATGGAAGCCGACGCTTTTCGCAGGGTTTCTAGGGTGAGGTGATCAGGCTTACCTAAGCCAACCACTGCAATTTTCCTCACCGGGCTGTTTGCTCCCACGCGCGTGACTGCGCTGCTGCCAGTCTGTCCTTTGAAGTCTGTTTCTTCGATCAGTTCGGATAGGGTACCCGACAGCTTTTGATCAAGCTGTTCTAGGTCACCTGTTAACTGAGTTGCGTCTTCAAATAATCCAATCGCTAGACAGTCTCCAGACCAGTCTAGACGTGGGGTTTCTATGCCTCGAAGATCCATGCCGTATGCTACCTGAATATCTCTAACCACATTCTCCAGTATTGCTCAATTTGTGTGAGCTTAGGCTACCATTCGGGAGACGATGAGAAATTCTTTGCACCGGATGGGTTGAAATCGTCAACACTCTCTCAGCAGAACATTTTTGAAACTTCTAGAATCGAAGAGAGATTAGGTTCGTGCAGCCCTGCTCATGATGGGTGAACCCGTCATTGTTTTAGTGAATTGATGAAATTTGGATGCTGAAGTCACGTAAAACTAAACGTCTGGTCGGAATTAGCGCAGGACTTCTCGTTGCGATCGCGGGCGGAATTGCTCTCTCGAAACTCGTCGGCATGATTCCATTCAATATTGGGGTAGGAAATCAAGCTACCTCCAATGTTCTCAATCCTGATGGCGATGCGGATTCTTACGTTTTGCCACTGGTGAAACTTTCTCCAGCCGATCGAGCGGACGAGCTAGAGGCGATCGCCAATGGAGAATCTCCCAACGATACCGGCAAACCTACGGCGCTTGAGCAGAGTCGGGCCCGATACCTGCTCGCTAATGACTTGATTCAGCAGGGGCAGGCTGGAGACGCTTTGGAATGGCTAGAGGGCTTAGAAGACGACTATCCGACCCTGGCTCCTGCAATTCTCTATCAGCGGGCGAATGCCTATACGGCAACGGGAAGCCCTGAAGCGGCGCAATCGACCTGGCAAGACTTGCTGTCAAAATTTCCTGACCATCCGATGGCAGCAGAAGCCCTGTTTGCTCTAGGCAACACCGATTCCCAGTATTGGGATCAAGCGCTAGAGAGCTTTCCTGCCCATCCCCGCTCGGTCGAAATTGCCCAAACTCGTCTGGGCGAAACCCCTGATCAGCCTCAACTGTTGTTACTGATTGCCAAACATGGGCTCTACGATCCAGAGATCGTGTCAGTGCTCGATCGCCTCGTCAATGAGTACGCCACCCAGCTTCAGCCCGACGATTGGCAGGCGATCGCCTTTGCCTACTGGGAAAACCAATATTATGGCGGCGCCTCCTATGCCTATGAGAATGCGCCTGCAACATCGCTCAATCTGTATCGGGTGGGTCGAGGGGCACAGCTTGCCGACCGTCGCAGCGATGCGATCGCAGCCTATCAACGCCTAGTTCAAGATTTTCCAGAGGCAGACGAAACCGCAGAGGCGCTATTGCGTCTGTCTCGAATGGTCAGCGCCACGCAGGCGATCGCCTATCTAGATCAAGTGATCGACCAATTTCCTGACCAAGCAGCAGAGGCGTTAGTTGACCGAGCTGCCGCTCTAGATGAGCTTCAAAGTCCTGAATCAGCTGATCAAGCACGACAATCATTGCTGACTCAGCACAGCAATTCTGAGGCAGCCGCTGAGATGCGCTGGCAGCAGGCAGAGCGCCATGCCGAGCGAGACGACTTAAAATCTGCTTGGGAATGGGCGGGTCAAGTTGTCACCGAAAATCCAGATAGTGAACTCGCCCCAGAAGCGGCATTTTGGGTGGGCAAGTGGGCGATGCAGTTGGGGCAGCAAAACGAAGCCCAAACAGCGTTTGAGCATGTTTTGACTGAATATCCAGAGTCGTACTACGCATGGCGATCGGCGACGTTTCTAGGATGGGATGTCGGAGACTTTACTACCGTTCGATCGAAGATTCCCGATCTGGTGAAACCGTCACGCCGAGGAGCTCCACCAGCCGGGTCAGATGTTCTCCAAGAACTGTATCTGCTGGGTCAAGATCGGGATGCTTGGTCCATGTGGCAAGTAGAATTTCAAAATCCCGTCGAGCCCACCGTCGCAGAACAATTTACCGATGGTCTGATGCGCATCGGCATCGGAGACAATCTAGACGGCATTTTTATGCTATCGAGTCTATCGTGGCGAGCCAAAGCCGAAGACGCACTAGACTATGCAGAAGCAAAAGAGCAAACGGCCTATTGGCAAGCTCTATATCCGTTCCCCTTTTTAGAATCTATTGAAGCCTGGTCGAAAGAAAGACAAATTAACCCCGTGCTTGTGACTGCGCTCATTCGGCAAGAATCCCGCTTCGAGCCTCGAATCCAGTCGGTCGTAGGAGCCACTGGGCTAATGCAGGTGATGCCATCAACCGCCGACTGGATTGCGCAACAAACGGATGTGGGAGACTTTACCCTCAACAATCCGGACGACAATCTAAAACTAGGTACCTGGTATCTGGACTACACCCATGAAGAATACAGCGATAATTCTTTATTTGCAGTAGCAAGCTACAACGCCGGACCTGGCAGCGTTGCTGATTGGATCGCTCGATTTGGATTTAGCGATCCAGACTGGTTTGTCGAGCAAATTCCATTTCCTGAAACCAAAGGATATGTTGAATCTGTTTTCGAGAATTATTGGAACTACCTCCGTCTCTATAATCCTCAAGTCTCAGGTCGCTTAGCACAATATTCCCCTAAGCACGCTACTCTTGTGGGCAAACGCCCTAATTTCTCTGACTAAATGAGCGGTCTTTCCCGATTTTTTACTTTCTCGTCTTAACCTAAAGTCTGTTGACGATCTAGTAACGATTAGAAACGAATCATGGCAATTTTTAAACAACGGATTCGCCCCAAGGCACTCCCCGCTGTGCTGGGCGTCGTGGGAATGAGCGCTCTTGTGTGTGCGCCCGCTTGGGCCTACTTTGCACTCTCTCAAAAATCAGAGACTGAGATTCCCAGTCAGGTTGCTCAAACCCCCGAACCCGACATGCCTGCCGGAGACGCGTCTGATCTGGAGGCTCCTGAAACAGAGCCCACCGCTCCCGAAGCGCAACCTGCTCCGACTGAAACAGAGCCCGTCGAACAACCTGCTAGCCCACCAGAGTCACCCACAGAGGCAGAACCCATTTCTTCGGAAGAAATCCAGCAATTTGCGAATGTGGTTCCTGATCTGCAAGCCATTCAGCAAACGGCTGAAGAACAAGTGGTTGCCGTCATCGAAGAGTCTGGGCTGAGTCGGGAGAGATTTAGCGAGATTTATCAGGCGCAAGAGTCCCCCGAGATAGAACCAACAGCCGACGTTTCTCCTGAAGAGGAGCAGTCATTTAATGACGCGTATGCTCAGATTCAGTCGATCGAAACAGAAATTACCGCTCAGCGAGAGCAAGTTCTCGAAACAGCAGGATTAGACTCCGAACGATTCAATGAAATTTTGGTTGCGGTACAGCAAGATCCCTCGCTGCGGCAGCAAGTACAAGAACTCTTGCAAAACTGATATCTAACAAAACTGATATCTGTAGCAATCCCAAATTGGGATCTAACTACCAAGTCTTGTAGCACATTTCTCTAGCGTGAATAATCAAACGGGCTGAATCCATCGGGTTCAGCCTTTTCTGCATTCGCTTTTTCTGTAATAGGCTGACACTAAATCAGTCCTTCCCGCTAGAATGCGAACAGAGTTTTTTTAAGTCTTCACGACTAGCCCATATAGCAATCCTAAATCAGTTATGAGAAACAACCATACGTGAACAGCTTTGGAAAGTGGAAAGTTTGACGATGAGTGACCAACTCAAATAGGAACTTCACAACCT
>DBGGTD010000158.1:0-7712 GCA_051162585.1 Elainellaceae cyanobacterium | reverse complement strand
CCCGATAACGCGCATGATTCTCGATTGCCTCACATTGGCAGCTGATCGATACTTTTGTTTGAGCCAATCACGACCATCACGGCTCCCTTGTTGAAATGCAAAACCGGACTGGGGTTAATCTCAAACTTTTCATTGGTTTCGTCACAGCTCACTGCCAGCAGATTTAACCCATAGCGTTTTCGTAAGTCAAGCTCAGCAATGGTCTTGCCGTCAAATTCAATTGGGACTTTGCGCTCGACGATGCTGTGGTCAGGATCAAGCTCAAAGCGATCGAGAATTTCAGGCCGGGTGAGCGATCGCGCCAAAGCACATCCCATTTGATGTTCTGGGAAGACCACCTGATCGGCACCAACTCGTTGCAGCAGCTTTCCGTGGATATCCGATGACGCTTTTGCAACCACGTAGGGCACACCCGCTTCTTTTAGGTTCAGCGTGGTGATGATACTTTCTTGAATATAATTGCCGATCGCCACAATCACCGTATCAAAATCAAATACTCCGGCTTCTTTTAGAGCTTGAGGATTCGTCGAGTCTAACTGGAGAGCGTGAGCGGCAAGCTGATCAGTTAAAATACGGGCGACTAACTGCTCATCATGGTCAATTCCTAAGACCTCGTAGCCTAAGTGGTGGAGGGTGGTACATACTGCACGACCAAATCGCCCCAATCCAACGACAGCAAACTGCCGACTGCCTCCCCTTAGGTTTCGAAAAAAACTCAAACTCGATAATGACGACAGATTCACAAATTTACTCCAGGCTGGTTAGTGTGAAGCCTTCAACATGAATAGGGTGTCCGCCGAGGGCTAAGAGTAATGTGAGATTAGATTGACACACTCTGATAGCTGGGTTGTCCCATGTTTGTTTCCCATAATGTAATGGAAATGTATTCCACATCTATATTCCATTATTGATCTGATGCCAATGATTGATCTGATGCCAATGAAAGAGGCGGCGACAGATGATGGATTGAAACCGCTGTCTCATCAGGCTTCTGAATCTAAAATCCAAAATCTGAAATCTAAAGTGGTACGAGATGTGAGACTAAGACCAATTGGTTGAAATAGACCTGATTAGCCCACCAATAGATTTTCTTCAGGATAGTTTATGACGCTCGGCTTGGGATCGCCATAGACCGCAGACATCAGCAATAGAATCCCAACCCGCCCTGCATACATGGAGCCAATAATAGCGACTTTGCCGGCTGCAGAAAGGCTAGCTGTAATGCCTGTCGATAGCCCGACTGTTGCAAACGCAGACACGGTTTCAAACATGACGTGGATAAACTCTATATCTGGATCGGTGATCGAGATGAGTGTGGTTACTCCAATCACCGTCATGCCTGACCCAAACACGACGCCAACTGCTTTCATGATTAAAATAACGGGAATTTGCCGCTGATAACACAACACCTCTTCTTTACCCTGCAACGCGGATTTGGTGCTGCTAAACAGGATGCGAAATGTAGTCGTTTTGATGCCACCAGCCGTGCTCCCTGGGCTACCGCCGACATACATGAGGGCGATCGTGATTAGGAGGGTGACCGTGGGGAGTTGCCCATAATCAATGGAGTTGAATCCGGCAGTCCGAGGCATGACCGAGTGAAACCAGGCCACCATGAGTTTCTCGCCAAAGCTGAATTCTCCAAATACCTCAAGGCTCCGATATTCAGCAGAGAGAAATGCGATGGTGCCCAAGATCAGCAGAAAAACCGTTGTGCTCGTGGCGATTTTGAAGTTCAAGGAAAAATCGATGCGTTCGGGTTTGTTGAGCAGGCGATCGCTCAGCCAGAGATAAATTTCCATAATCACCTGATAGCCTATTCCACCCACGATCACGAGCGCTGGAATAATCAAATTCATGGGTAGAGACGTATTGTAGGCAGTGAGGCTATCTTCAAATAGGCTGAATCCTGCGTTGTTAAATGCACTGACGCTATGAAAGATAGAGAGCCATAACCCATGGGCGGGGCCAAAATCAGCCGCAAAGATGGGCATCAGACAGAAAATGCCTGTAATTTCAAAAATCAGCGTCATCGCAATAATCGATCGCACGAGCTGCACTGCGCTGGATAATCCAGGAATATCTAAAGATTTCTGGATTGCGATTTTTTCGCGCAGCCCAAATCGACGACCGAGCAAGATGAGCAAGAAAGTGGTTGCAGTCATGTACCCTAGCCCCCCTACTTGGATGAGCAGTAGGATGACGACTTCGCCAAAAAGGGAATGGTATGTGCCGGTATCAACCACAATCAGCCCGGTTACACACACTGCGGAGGTGGCGGTAAATAATGCCGTAATGGGATCATTCCAAATGCCCTCTGCGGTGGAAATGGGCAGCATTAATAGCAATGTGCCAAAGGCAATGACGGCTAAAAACCCCAGGCAAATCGTCCTAGAAACGGTCATAGTTGGTTTGGATTCACAATGAATGAGACAATTTTGAGGTCGATCGACCTGTCTTCCCTACGAGATTACAGCGAAGTTATGACCTCAACTCTGAAAAAGCAAATTCAAGATTTCTACGATGCATCATCAGGATTATGGGAGCAAATTTGGGGTGAGCACATGCACCACGGCTGGTATGGTGCAGAGGGGCGCGATCGCAAAGAGCGCCGTCAAGCCCAAATTGACCTCATTGACGAATTGCTGACGTGGGGGCAGGTTGAGCAGGCCAATCAGATTCTAGATGTGGGCTGTGGCATTGGGGGGAGTTCTTTATACCTCGCAGAGGCGTTTAATGCGATCGCCACGGGGGTGACTCTCAGCCCCGTACAAGCCAATCGAGCGACCGAGCGCGCCCATCAGGCAAATTTGGATGCCACCTTTTACGTTGCAGATGCCCTAGATTTGCCCTTTGCTGACCAGTCGTTTGACTTGGTGTGGTCGCTAGAAAGTGGCGAACACATGCCCGACAAAGTCAAGTTTTTGCAGGAATGTCATCGAGTACTGAAACCAGGCGGCACCTTTCTGATGGCGACCTGGTGTCATCGACCGACTGCCCCCCCTCATGGAGACCTAACGCCCGATGAGCAAAAGCACCTCAATGACATCTATCGCGTCTATTGTTTGCCTCATGTGATTTCGTTGCCAAACTATGAGGCGATCGCCCAAGACGTTGGCTTTCAAAACATTCGTACCGCAGATTGGTCAACCGCTGTCGCCCCCTTTTGGACGATTGTGATCGGCTCTGCCTTCTCGCCTAAAGCATTGATGGGGCTGGCGAAATCGGGCTGGAAAACCGTTCAAGCTGCAATGTCGCTGGGTTTGATGCGTCGAGGGTATGAGCGAGGGTTGGTCCGCTTTGGGGTGATGTCTGCCACACGGGATTAAGGGGGGTAGATCAGTTGCACGGTAACATGAGCTGCGCCGTGCCTTATGTAGCAAGTGAAGTATGCGTTAGGATGACTCGAATGGCTACGCGGGTAGCCGCTCAAGGATAGGTAGGTTTTGTTTTAAGACGCCTAGAAATGCGAAGACCGCAGGAGTTTGCAGGGAATTGGCTAAAATTGCAGCTCCAATGCCCCGTTCGAGTGGAGAGGGAAGCTGACCGATTCGAATACCAGTTGGAACGGACATAGCAGAGAGTTGAGGCACAATTGCGACTCCGATCCCTTGAGCCACCATATTCAAAATCGTTGAGGTTTCCCGAAACTGGTAGCGAGGTTTGAGGTGATGACCCGCCTTCAGAAAATAACGCTGAACGGTGGCAAAGCAGCTATTGTCATCTGAATAGAGCATCAGCGGTAAGCGGGTCAGTTCGTCCCACGTCAGTCGAGTGCTTCGCATCTCTGAGGTGGCAGGCAGCAGCACAATATATTCATCTCGTAAAACCTCGATGGTTTCTAGATCGTGATCGGTTGGCAAGATAGTGAACCCAATATCGGCTTTGCCATCACGGATATCTTGTTCTACAAAACGATAGTCATAGTGCTCGGCAATCGTGACATCGATGGCAGGACACGCCGCTTGAAACTGCGCCATAATTTTGGGTAGCAGATGAGCGGCGGCACTGCGAAAGGTAGAAATTCTCACCTGCCCACCCTGCAAGCCTTTGTGCAGATTGGCTTCCTGCACGGCAACATCGAGGAGCCGCAGAATATCTTGAAAGTGAATGACGACGTTTTCACCCGCAGGGGTGAGATGGGCGCCATGTCGCCCGCGCGCGACCAAGATCACACCGAGTTCCTCTTCTAAACTGGCGATCGCATGACTGACCGAAGGTTGCGTGAGTCCGAGGGTCCAGGCGGCTTCTCCAAAGTTGCCGCATTCTGCCACGGCGACCAACGCGCGAATTTGAGACAGCTTGATTCCAGAGTGAGGAGGTTTGCTCATCGAAATACCTGGTAATCTTGCTCTTGATTATGACGGAGCCTTGAACCAATAGTCGGGATTATTTCATAAATGCTATTTATCGAAGAGATGCAGGGCATCGTTTGAAGTTGCAGGGGGCGATCGCTACTGTAAGCGTATCTGCTTGATGAGTGTCATCTAGTCACCTCAGTTCCGAACTAAGTGAAAATGCTTAGCAGAAATTGATATTGACCTCGCTTAGGTAAATCTACCGTAAACCATTGCAAGATTTCTTGACGCTCAAAGTCGCTAGTGTAACGCTCGATACATAACAAATTTTGCTAGTCCTTTGCCCCCAACATAAATACCCAGGGTCGCACATAGGCGTGAAGACGGAAGCCCAGGTTTTGCTATGAGAGCCGCTGGTTTCCCCTCGCGCTGTAATTTTTGCATTGATACCAAGTCCGGTTTGGGACGTGGAGGTTTTCTCACGACAGACCTCCAGGTTTGGACTTGGATGAGAATTAACTCACGTCATTCACCCATATAGACGTTTTTCGAAAGGCTGATACACTATGACTTCTCTTCTGGTCAGACGGGATGCGGACGTCCGTATCCTGAATCAAAGCGCTTTGCCATCGTCTCAAAAAGCGCTGATTCAACAGGCACACGCTATTTTGCAAGGAAATTGGCTCGGCAATTCTACCAAACCCGCCCCAAGTTTATATCCCTACCAATGGAGTTGGGATTCGGGCTTTATCTCTATGGGATATGCTCATGTCGATCAAGATCGAGCCACGCAAGAACTGCGATCGCTCTTTGATGGGCAATGGCGCAATGGTTTGCTTCCCCACATTGTTTTTCATACCCCCGATGCAAGTGCTTATTTTCCGGGGCCTGAATATTGGCAAACCGAGCGATCGCCTTATGCCCCGCGCCATGTCGCGACATCGGGTATCGTGCAGCCCCCGGTTCATGCGATCGCGGCGTGGCAGATTTATCGGTATGCGGCTGATCGAGACCGTGCCTATGAGTTTCTGGTAGAGCTATTTCCCAAACTGGTTGCATGGCACCATTATCTATATCGTGAACGCAACCCCAACCAAGACGGGCTCATCTACATTCGTCATCCTTGGGAGTCTGGTCAAGATAATTCGCCGCTCTGGGATACTGCCCTGCAACAGATGGATCTATCGCCGGATATGATTCCTGCCTATCAGCGAGTCGATAACCGCAAAGTTAACGGCAGCCAGCGACCCAGCGACCACGATTATGATCGGTATGTCTACTTATTGGTTCACGCCCGCGACTGCAACTATAACGAAGCGCAGATTCAGAAAGATTGTCCGTTTTTGGTTCAAGATGTCTGGTTTAACACGCTACTGGTCAAGGCAAATCAAGATTTAGCGGCGATCGCCAACGTGATTGGCTTCGACCCGACTCCGTTCAAAATGTGGGCACAGCAGACGGCGATCGGCTTAAACGCCAAGCTTTGGAATCCCCAGCGAGGGTTTTATCATAATTACGACTTAGGCACCGATCAGCCCATCCCCACCTGTGTGGCTAGCAACTATACGCCCCTATATGCAGGCGTGCCCAACTCGCGACAAGTGCAAAAGATGGTCAATCATCTGCTATCTGCTGCTTTCCGTGGATCGCGTGCCGAGGGGTGGTTGGTGCCGACAACAAGCCGCCAAGAACCTGGCTTTTGCGCCAATCGGTATTGGCGAGGTCCGATTTGGATTAATCTCAACTGGATGCTTCATCACGGGTTGAAAACCTATGGCTACGACAACGAAGCTGAACAGATTAAGCAGATGAGCCTCGATTTGGTAGCGCGATCTGGCTTTTATGAATACTTCAACCCTGACACGGGGGAAGGACTGGGCTCAGCCAGCTTTTCTTGGACAGCCGCCCTGGTGCTTGATTTGATTTTAGGTCAGTAAAGAGAGAGGGCATGACGCATGCCATGCCCTTTTTATGACGAGCGGAGAAAGCAAAAGACCGGCGTAAACGTCTTCTAAACGGTGTCCTAATGCAAGAGTGTACCGCTATCTGCC
Organism: Elainellaceae cyanobacterium; assembly: GCA_051162585.1. Taxonomy (GTDB): domain Bacteria; phylum Cyanobacteriota; class Cyanobacteriia; order CAZCXK01; family CAZCXK01; genus DBGGTD01. The sequence goes on along the minus strand of DBGGTD010000158.1, from coordinate 1,363 downwards.
GTATCGCCACCGGGCACGATATCCGCGATTGTCGATGTGGGTAAAGCTGCTAGCGCTCGCAAGACCACCCCGGCCTCCCCACCAGCTATCCAACCGTTTTTGAACATCAGAGGGAGACACCCCTGTAATGCGGAAATCGACTGCGCCCCCCGTGAGATGGCGGCTGCTGGTTGCTCCACCCACGCGGCGATTCGTCACCGGGTCACGATACCAAGAGGTTACCTTGATGGGGCGATTACCATACAGCTCTCGAATCTCCTGCATCGTATCGGCAATTCGTAGAATGCCTTCGACGATATCTTTATTCGGAGGCATCCGCGTTCCATTTTTGGTGGCTTCAGCCCATGTAAAGTTACCCCCTGCTAAAACTGGATCGGGCAAATAAAATGTGCTGCGATAGCCAGGTAACTTGAAGCCTCCGGTGCGTTTGGGTTCGGGTTCTTCTTCGTCTTGGGGAAAGTTATCGGGCTCGTTTCCTTCAACTTCGATGTGCTCAGAAAAGATGTACCACGTATTTTTATCTTGAGGGCCAATATTAGATGCCAGGGTCACCTTTACATGCTTAAACGGAGCTGGAGCATGAGCGAGAACTTCGTATTCAGTCCCTTCGGTAACGGTTAATTTTCCTGAATCATCTAATAGTCTGGCTTGCTTGGTGTCTAGTTTGAAAATTGTGTCTGTCAGAACTTTCAGCTTCATTCCCGTGCCCCCTGTGCACCAGTTGACGGCAATAGGTTGACTATCTTTTTCATGGGTTTTTAGCGGTTTGAAATTCAGTCATTTCTGTCCTGTTTTACCGTGGTTCCATCAAACATTCTCAATTCTTCATTGATTTAAAACATTTTCTGAACTCGGGTTCAACGGGCAAATCATAGGTCAAATTTATGCTAACTTGCAAGCGACTCAATGGGACAGACGAACGCCCATACAGGGCTTAACCTCTTACAATTAAAAGGGAAAGAATTGGGTATGCCTTTTCCCCGGTGGTGAGGGACGTTTGCCCCATCGCACTTTCTCCTTGATGTAAATGAGCGTTATCCTATGCCTCCTCGTTGGTCTCGGAAACCTGATCGGAACGATCCTGATTATCGGCGTTTAGATGATCGCATGAACTTTGCAGTCCATGTGGCAATTTTTGCTGCAACCAATTCAGGGCTATGGTTTGGGCATCTCTTTCAAAATCAAGCATGGCCCTGGGTAGTCTGGGTGACCGGAATTTGGGCGATCGCCCTGATTGCGCACGGCGTCTATATTTTTGCGATCGCCCAATATCCTCAGCCAAAATCTTCCTCCCAACCCAAGGGGTTTGCAAAGCCAAAATCTTCCTCGTGAGCGACGGGCAAACCTCTCAGTGGATTGTAGG